>CANLCA010000018.1 GCA_947487925.1 Verrucomicrobiales bacterium
AATGTGCGCTGATTGCCCGTTGTTGGCGACTGAAGGTTGAACGCGGAACTGTCCGTGGTATCATGCTTCTTTTGCCAGAAGGCTACGGACAACTCGTCCTTGGCCGTCGCGGCATTGGCCGCTGTTAGGAACGAGGCATCCATTGCGATAACCGCGCCACCTGCCTTGGTCTGGTCCATTCCGTAGTCACCCGCCTTGCCCGTCCGACCGCCGCTGTCGGCAGTGTAGACGGCCTTGCCAGTGATGATGGCCGGATACCCTGCTACTTTGTCCTTGGCCGGACCGCTGTAAACCTGCGTGGTGTAAGACCATTCACGCTTGGCGGGCAACCCGCCGGCGTCGAGATAGCTGAGGCTCACCGTGTGCACGGACGCGCTTGCAGCCATCGCTGAAGGGGTGTAAGAGATCGTCAGAACGTTGCCAACCTTCGTGATGTTCGGGGTGACTGCAGCTCCGTCCACCATCAGGCTGACGTTCGACGCAGTCCACTCCGTTTTCCCATCGCGATGCCCAATCACTATGCCAGCATTGGGGGAGACATTCTTAGCACCAACCCCGGGCGTCAAGGTTGTGTAGGCCCCTTCAGGAGCCGCTGCCAAATCCTCCGCAGCAGACAGGAATTGACCCGGGATTGGGGTCAGCGAACCCGCCGGCTTTGTGTCCGTGGACTTTCTCCATGCCACCTGCGCGTAATCCCCGCCGCCGCCCTCTTTGTAGAGCACTTGGATGTAGTACTTCTTGCCCGCCACCAAAGCGATCGGGGCCGCTGTTGTTTCTGGCTCCCCTGGAGCCATGAAAGCCCCGCAGCAGCCGGTTTCTTCCGCGATCAGTCCGAGGTTTGCCGGTTTGTCGTCGGTGCTCAGATACAATTGGGACGCGTCATCACTCCTCAGGAAGAAGTCATAGCTGGCCGATTCCGTGGGGGTGATGTATCCTTCCATTTTACCGCCGTAAGCCTCGAGGCTGTCGGTCGGTAACGCGTCTCGGCTGTTCATGCTAAACACGGCCGTAACCTCGTCGGGAGAGGCTGGATAACGTGGGTCCGACAGGAGGTTGTCAACAGGATTGCCGGGGATGTTTTTCCAATATGAGAATTTCAGAACCCCATTGCGGCCTTGGATATAGGAGTAGAATACCGCTTTGGTGCCCGCGGCAACCGCGTTCTTCGATCCATCCACAACGCCTGAAACCGCGACCGTGTAGGCCGTCGCTCCCGGAGTTTGCTTGGCGGTGGTCAATGTCACGACTTTCTTTGCATAAGTCGCCGCCGTCACAGCGAGGCTAGGAGTGATGGTGTAGTTTGCCAACGTCGTGGCACTTGCCGCTGTCACTTCCTCGGAGAAGGTGATCTTCACGGTGTCAAACGTCCCAGTCGCCACAGCGGAGAGGACCGCTGGCTTGGTCGTGTCTGCCGGATCCGTGCCATCCTTATACTCTTGGAGGTTAGTCACCCCATCGCTATCCGCATCCTTGGCCGCATCGCTCGCGTCACCAGGATTAAACCCATAATTCTTTTCCCAATCGTCGGGCATCCCGTCCTTGTCCGTGTCCACAGGAGGTGCACCAATCGGGGCGCCTTTGACGATGGCCATGATTTCTGCCTGGGTCAGGGCACCCTTGAAAATGGCGAAATCGTCGATGAACCCATCGGGTGGCGCCAAGACATCCGAAGCGCCAATGACCAGCTTGTTAAAATCGGTGGGCAACGGAGCGAAGCCGTCCGCTTCGATCAGGAGGTTGCCATCGATGTAGATCTCCTTGTGTTCGCCATTCTTGACAAACGCGTAGTGGTGCCAAGTCAAGTAGTCATGATCGGGCCCAGGATCTTTTTGGAGACGCTGAGTAGCACCGCAACAACCGACGGTGTCAAAATAGATGGTTCCGTTGGACCATGGGATGTGGAATTGCCAACCACGTCCGACGCTGTCTGCGAGCGCCCAGAAGGAGCTGCTGTTGACGTTTGAGTTGTTCTTTTCCCACAAAACGATGGTCCCAGCATCCACGTCTCCGAGCTTGTTCATCGGATTGTCCGCCCCCGTCGCTTCCAACAATAGATGCCCTCTGTGATCGGCTGAAACGTCGAAACCTTTGCCGCCGCCCGGCCGGCCTTCGCCCAGCACCGCACCGTCGACAACCGTGCCGACATAAGGTCCAACTTTGGATTTGATCGTGCCATCCGCTTCGACCCTCTCAAAGTCCCAATAAGCCACCAATTCGGCAGCCCTTACTTCCCCTGGCGCCGCAGTCGCGCCTATTGCCACCAATGCTGCAAGTAGGACAGTTTTGTTCATGTTATGCTTTCTTTTTGTTCATTCCGAACCGCCAGATCAGCGACGTTTCCGTCACGAGTGCCTCGTATAGACCCCACAAGGGATACCATCTCAGGCGCGGCAAAAATCGCTAAGCGACAGGCCAAGAAACTTCGTAAACCGCAGCCGTAAACACCCATACTGGTCACCGTTAATTGCATCGGAATCACTCGATTGGCCCACGGGCGACGCCGCCGACTTGCGAAGGCTTCCATTTGCAGAGAGCCTTGCCCCCCGGCAAGATCGTACAACTGATCGCGTCGCCTGGCATCTTCGTGGACTTGTGTGCCTAACATTCAAACAATCTCAGACAGGAAAAGGCAACACTAAACTTTCGGTCGCGAGGTGAAGCCGAAGACTCTGAAACCTGAATGTACCTCCCGAGGTTGTTCGTGGCAGCGCCAGTCCGTTGCGTGGAACGAGGCCTTGAGCGAGAGCGAAGTGTCCGCGCCGACACGGTCGAGGCTTCGGCAGCTTGTGGACCTTGGCGCACGACCACCCCCACTTTGGGAGGCATGGGGGATTGGCCAAAGTAGAATCTAATTCTGGAAAAGCGGTTGAGAAACCATTAATGCTCGGGAGGCATCACTCATCCAACAAGACTTGAAAAGAAACGATTCTTGCGGCGCTTCACCGATAACGGGTGGGGTGTTCGATCGGCGTCACTTCTTCTCCCTAATCGGCGATGAGTGGTTCAACCTCGATTTTTAGGGTCAAAAGAATGAAAACTCCAACACCCCCGGCGCTCGTAGGCCTGCTCGCATGGCTTCTGGCGATCACCCTCGACATACAGGGCGCCGCTCCCTTGTCGCCGACGGAAGTGGGCGGGCTCGCGTACACAAACGCGTTTTTTCCGAGTGCGCAGCATGATCCGGCGATCCCCAGTCCAGAAAGCCTTCTCGGCTTTTCCATCGGCCATCGGGCAGCCACGACCTCGGAGATCGAGCGTTGCCTCAAGGCCTGGGCCGCCGCCGCACCCGAGCGCACGCAGTTGGTCGAATATGCCCGCAGCCATGAGGGACGGCCCCTTCATTATCTTGTGGTGACCTCGGCCCGGAACCGCGCCCGTCTCGCCGAGATCCAATCTGGCATGGTGAAGCTCGGGGATCCGCGCGGCCTGGCCCTGGGGGAAGCGGATCGGTTGGTGGCATCGCTTCCTGGCATCGCCTGGCTTGGCTATTGCATCCATGGAGATGAGACGGAGGGTTCGGACGCCGCCCTGGCGCTGATCCATCATCTGTTGGCGAACCGCGGAGCGGAGACGCAAGCGCTGCTCGATGATCTGGTGATCCTCATTGATCCAGCCCAAAACCCGGACGGGCGCGAGCGGTTTCTCAAGATGGTGGCCGAGCATCGCGGAGCGAGCCCTAGCGTTGACAACCAATCGCTGCTGCACGCGGGCTACTGGCCTCGCGGGCGCGTGAACCACTACCTGTTTGATCTGAACCGCGACTGGATTTTCGGCACTCAACCCGAAACGCGCGGGCGTCTTCGCGAGGTGGCTCGATGGAATCCGCTGCTGTTTGTGGATGCCCACGGTATGAGCGGCGAGGACACCTATCTTTTCTCCCCTCCGCGCGAACCGATGAATGGTCATTTCCCGGCGAATCGCGGACAATGGGGGGCGGCGTTCGCTCGAGACCAAGCCCGGGCCTTCGACGCGAATGGCTGGGTGTATTACAGCGGCGAATGGAACGAAGGCTGGTATCCTGGTTACTCCGATGCGTGGAGCGTGTTTAGGGGGGCTGTGGGCATTCTCTACGAGGTGGCCAGCATCGGCGAAAACGGCGTGCGCCGCACGGACGGCCGCATCCAGAGCGAGCGCGAGTCCATCCACCAACACCTCGTCAGTTCCATGGCCAACCTCGGCACTTTGCAGGCCCATTCCAAAACTCGGCTCGCGGAATTTGCCGCCGAACGGCGCGCGAACCTGTCGAGGGAAGGCCTGTACGCGAACCGGACATGGGCCGTGATGCCAACCCGGAACCGTTCGCGACTTTCCGGCTTTCTCGAGGCGCTCAAGGTCCAGGGCATCGAGGTCCACGTGCTCCCCAGCGATCTCAAGGTGACAAATGCGTTAGACCAGCTTGATCGCGTGATTCCCCATCGGACCCTTCCAGCAGGAACCCTTCTTGTGGCCAACCGCCAGCCTACAGCGCCGTTGGTCGCCACCTTGCTCGAGTTCGATCCAAGAATGTCCGCCGAAGCCCTGGCGGAAGAGAGACGAGAGATCCTGCGCACCGGCGACTCCCGTCTCTACGACACCACCGCGTGGAACCTCACGCTTTTGCACGGACTGGAGGCGGTGACTTTGTCGCAGGATTTGCCTGAGGCCGCGATGCCTTTGGCCGCGCTGCCCCCAACCTTGCCATCGATCAGGGTCCCAAAGCCCATCGCCTGGGTCATCGATGGCGCGGATGATTTGTCCGTGGCAGCAGCCGGCAGGCTGATCGAGAACGGCGTTGAAGTGCGCGTCGCGGAAAAGCCGTTCAAGTTCGATGACAAAGAGTTCTCGCGAGGGTCGGTGGTCACGTCCCACCTCGACAACCGACGATTTGCCGGGGATCTGC
Source organism: Verrucomicrobiales bacterium (assembly GCA_947487925.1). Lineage (GTDB taxonomy): Bacteria > Verrucomicrobiota > Verrucomicrobiia > Limisphaerales > F1-80-MAGS106 > F1-80-MAGS106. Next base: position 4,880 of record CANLCA010000018.1, read on the forward strand.
CGGCCATGGTGGAGAAGGTGTCGACAGAACTCGGCCTCGTGGCCGTGCCGGTGGCCTCAGGCCTGGGCGAGGGGGATTTTCCGGATCTCGGAGGCCGCCATTTCGGCCGGCTCGCGCCGCCGCGCATCGCGGTGGTCGGGCGCGGTCAGATCAGCCCCAATGATTTCGGCTCGATATGGCACCTGCTCGATCAGCAGCTCGGGGTGCGCCATTCGCATCTGACCGACGGCGATTCGCCCGCAGATCTCGGGCGCTACAACGTGATTGTTCTGCCAGATCGCCAGAACCCGTTGCCCGCGGGCTGGCGCGAACCGCTGAAGGAATGGGTCAAGTCAGGGGGGACGCTCATCGCGATCGGCGGGTCGGCGGGGGATCTCGCCTCCCGCACAAACGAGCTCACTCGCGTCCGCAGGCTCCCCGATGTGTTGGGAAAACTCGCGGATTACGAGCAGTTTATTTTTCGGGAATGGCTCGCGCAGGCCGGACCCGTTTTGGACCCCTCCAAGGTGTGGGCCAAGACAGTCGCCACCGCCTCAAAGTTCCCTTGGCCCGAGGCGGTAGCCGGCGAGAATGCCAAGGAGGATACCCTGAAGAAGCGCGACGCCTGGAACAAGCTTTTCATGCCTCAGGGGGCGGTGCTGGCCGCGCGGATCGATATCAAACACTGGCTAACTTTTGGCACGACCGAGATGCTGCCTGTGCTGGCGGGCGAACAAGCCGTGCTCATGTCTGCGGACGAAGTAGAAACCCCGGCGCGTTTCGGTGTTTTCACGCCCTCGGCAACCGCCGTCGCAGCCCCCACGGAACAAAAGAAGGGCGCGGGCACGGACACAAAGAAAGAAGAAGGCAAAGAAAAGCCGGAGATCCCCCGGGCTGGCTGGGCGGCGCTCCCTGAAGGCGCCGATCTCACCTTGCGTTTGAGTGGCCTGCTTTGGCCTGAAGCCGCCCAGCGGATCGCCAACGCCGCGGTGTTGACTCGCGAACCACTCGGCAAGGGGCAGGTCATCCTTTTTGCCGCGCCGCCGAACTTCCGCGCCGCCACCAAAGGAACCGCGCGGCTGCTCGCCAACGCCATGATCTACGGCCCCGGCTTGGGTGCCAAGCAGACCGTGCAACCTTAGGGTGGGCAGCTCAGGTTGACACTGCCAAAACCAACCTTTACGGTGGCGCGCCATGAATGACTTGCTGGACAGCCTTATTGAGATCATCCGCCGGACCTCCGCGGAGATTCCCGATGATGTGCAACGGTCCATTCTCGCCGCGCTCGAGGCCGAAAAGAAGGGCAGCATCGCCGAGTCCGCCATGAAAATCATTGAGCGGAACATCGCTCTCGCGAAGCAAAAGTCTCAGCCCATCTGCCAGGACACGGGCAGCGTTTTATTCTACGTCGCGACACCGGTTGGGTTCGATCAGATAACCTTCGAAGAAACGGCGAAACAAGCGGTGAGAAAGGCGACTCTCTTAGGGTATCTGCGGCAGAATTCCGTCAACTCGCTGACCGGCGCCAATGACGGCACCAATGTCGGCCCCGGGGCGCCTTCCATGCACTTCCATCAACACCGGGAGCCGCACGTGGAGGTTCGGTTGATCCTGAAGGGAGGCGGGTGTGAAAATGTCGGGGCTCAATACTCGTTACCCAACGAGAAACTGAAAGCCAACCGCGACCTCCCGGGCTGTCGCAAGGTGATTCTCGACGCGGTGCTGCAAGCTCAGGGAAAGGGCTGTGGCCCGGGGATCCTGGGCGTGTGTATCGGCGGCGACCGGGCGACGGGCTACGAGCTCTCCAAACACCAGTTTCTGCGGTTGCTCGATGACCACAACCCTCAACCCGAGCTAGAGGCACTAGAGCAAGACATACTCCAGACAGCCAACCAACTCGGCATAGGCCCCATGGGGTTCGGCGGCAAGACCACCCTGTTGGGGGTGAAAATCGGCGCCGCCAACCGCGTCCCCGCCTCGTTTTTCGTGAGCGTCAGCTACATGTGCTGGGCTTTTCGACGCCAAGGTGTTCGGCTAGGACCCGAGGCGGAGATCGCTGAGTGGCTTTACTGAGTGCTTTTATGATACCGATCACCGCGCCGTTCACGGAAGAAAAGATGCGCTCGCTCAAAGTCGGCGACGCCGTCGCGATCTCGGGTGTACTCTTCACAGGCCGCGATGCGGTGCACAAATACTTGCACGAAGGGGGAGCCCTTCCTGCCGGGGTGGCTCTTCGGGACGGCATCATTTACCATTGCGGCCCCGTCGTGTTGAAGGATGAAAAGGGGGATTGGAAGGTCACCGCGGCGGGCCCCACGACCTCCATTCGCGAGGAGCCTTACCAAGGCCAGATCATCCGCGAGTTTGGCTTGCGTGGCGTCATTGGCAAGGGAGGGATGGGGGAGCGCACATTGCAGGCCTGCAAGGAAAACGGCTGCGTCTATCTGCACGCCATCGGCGGCGCGGCCCAGGTCCTGGCCGAATGTGTCACCCGCGTGTTGAACGTCTATTTGCTCGAAGAGTTTGGGTCGCCGGAAGCCATCTGGGAGCTTGAGGTCAGGGACTTTCCGGCGGTTGTCACCATGGACTCGCACGGGCGCTCGCTTCATCAAGAGGTATTCGAGCACAGCAAGGCCGAACTTGAAAACTATCTCTAACCCCTCGAGTTTCCACCTCAGCAAGACGCAGCCGGAAGAGGCGTCGACTCCGGCATCGAGAACGCGGGCGCTCATCGCGAATATCTGCGGCGCGTTCATCGGCAAGGAGAATGTCGTCACTCAAGCCGTGCTCGCCCTCATTTCAGGAGGCCATGTGCTTCTGGAAGACGTCCCAGGTCTGGGCAAAACCCTGCTCGCCAAAGCCATGGCCCGGTCCATCTCAGCCGAGTTCAAGCGTGTTCAGTTTACCGCGGACCTGCTTCCATCAGACATCACGGGAGTGACCGTCTATTCTCAGGAGCGCCACGACTTCACGTTCCGGCGCGGCCCCATTTTCACCCATATTCTACTGGGAGACGAAATCAACCGCGCCACGCCACGGACGCAGTCCAGCCTGCTCGAGGCCATGGAGGAGCATCACGTCACGGTCGACGGAATCATTCACAAGCTTGTTTCACCGTTCTTCGTCATCGCCACGCAAAACCCGGTGGAGCTGGAGGGCACTTATCCGCTGCCGTTCGCCCAGATGGACCGGTTCATCGTCCGCCTGAGCATCGGTTACCTCGAACGATCCGCCGAGGTGCGCATGCTCCGGCAGCAACAGCGCCAGGATCCGCTGGCCCGCATTGAACCTGTCATGGATTGCCAGGCGCTGCTCGAGATCCAGAGAGCCGTCGAGGATGTTCGCCTAGATGATTCACTGGTGGGTTATGTGGTGGACATCATCCAGGCGACCCTCCAGTCCGAGTCGCTGGAATACGGCGCAAGCCCTCGCGGCGCACTCGATTTGCAGACCTACAGCCAGGCCACCGCTTTCCTGGCCGAGCGCGACTACGTTCTCCCCGATGACATCAAGAGCGCGGCGCGCCTCGTGCTTCCCCACCGCCTCATCACACGCAAAGGGACGCGCGCCGTCAGCGTGAGCGCCCGCGCCACCATCGATCATATCGTCGATTCCGTGCCGGTGCCGGTCTGAGCTCAGACCTCAGCAGAATTTGAAATTCAACCGCGGAAAGAGAACCGAAATGAAACCGAACTGGATAATCCAATAAACAGAAAATGGGATTATTCGGTCCCCTTTCGGACTGGTTTCCGTGGTAAACTTCTGAGAGGTGATTCATCGGGATTTGACGATCAAGAGGCTCAGAACTCCTGACATCGTGCCTTGGATTCAGAGCCACAAGGAATTTGAGTGGCGCATCGAGATCAGGATATGGACAATCGGATGACTCACAAGTAGCCTCACCTGCATTCGCACAATTGTCCTATGAAAGAACTTGGAATTCGAAAATGGCATTGGTTTATCGTGATCCAGGCAATGGCCGCGGTTTGGTCAGGCTTCGAATCCAAACCCAATGCCCAACCGGTCAACCTCAGCATTCGCGAGATGAACGGGAAGGCATCGGTTTCGTGGCCAGCGGGATTGAAGCTCGTTCAGCCGGAATTTATTACGGACTTGTCCACCGGGCGGTGGCAGGACCTTGGCACCCCCACCGAGTCAAACAGCCTGGTTGAGAGCTTCGCGCCGGGTCAGGCGTTTTACCGTTTGAGGTTCTTGGCACCGAGCATTCTGACACAGCCTGCCGGACTGTCGTTGGCGGCGGGCGGCAACGTTTCCCTGGCCGTTTCCGCGACCGGGACCGCGCCCTTGACGTATCAATGGCTCAAAGAGGGAGTGAAGGTGACCGGTCAGACGGGAGCCTCCTTGCCGCTGAATTCGATCAGCGCCGGCGATGCGGCCGGTTACTCCGTGGTCGTGGCGAATTCCGTTGGCTCGGTCACAAGCGCCGTGGCTGTGGTGACCGTGACAAGCGCTCTCCCGACCGCGCCGCCGCAGGGGATTTACTTCGGCAATTTTGCCGGACAAACCAACGGAGGATTTGCCGCGTTGTTCCGACCGAACGCGCCGGGAATCGTGCTCGCTCATCACATCAACTTGGACGAGGGACTGTTTGCGACCAACATCGTCGTGGCCACTGATGGCAGCTTCCTCGCCGTTGGCGAGAAACAGGGAAAAGTGGCTGGCAAGATCGGGCCGGAAGCGATGGAAGGAACCATGACAGGCACTAACGGAGTCGCGGGTACGTTCAACGTCGCGAAGAAGCCGGTAACCGGAGTTCACCAGGCCAGCGCCGGATTTTATGCCGGAACGTTTGGCGGCTTTCTTACGGGCAGCGCGTTTGTCATCCTGGCCGCCGACGGAGCGGCGTTCACGTATCTCACGTCCCCAACCCTCGGTGTCGTGAGCACGTCCGCCACGATCGATTCGTCAAATGCTCTCGCCGCCAAGGCGGCCTACACATTGCCGGGCACGACGGTTCCGGCGCCCATTCTGATCACGGGTGTGTTGGATCCCGCCGCGCACACCTTTTCAGGAACCTACGGCCTGAATGGCCTTCCATTAGGGACGTTTTCGCTGACGCGGAGTGTGTCCCCGTAAGCAGGACGTTCCTCGTGGGGTTGGACCGGCATTTTGCTTGGCCTGAAGCCTCCAAACTGCAACAGTCGATCAGGTCGTGATAAAACAAGTTGGTAGCGGCCAGTCAGTATGATGCCACGGAAGAAAGATATTGTTTCGATTTCGAAGTTGTTCGTTGCTGGTTTTGGCATTCTCGCGAGCACGGTCGCCGCGTTGGCACAAGTTTCCCCAGGGTCCACGACAAACCCGAATCTGGCAGGTCCTTTGGCTTCCACAAATCAACCGTCATCGAGGCCGGATATCACTCGATTTACGATGGACCAACTGATGGAAATGAAGGTGACCTCGGTCTCCAAAAAGCCGGAAGAATTCTTCGATGCTCCCGCCGCGCTGTACGTGATTACGAGCGAGGAAATACGGCGCTCGGGAGCGCGCGTGCTTCCGGAGGCGCTCCGCCTGTCTCCCGGGCTGGACGTCGCCCAGATCGACGCGAGTAAGTGGGCGATTTCTTCCAGGGGTTTCAACGAGCGTTTGGCCAACAAACTTCTCGTGATGATCGATGGCCGGAGCGTCTACGATCCGGCGTTCTCGGGCCTTTACTGGGAGACGCAAGACCTGGTCCTGGAGGATATCGATCGAATCGAGGTCATCCGGGGTCCGGGCGGAACGTTGTGGGGGGCCAACGCTGTCAATGGAGTCATCAACATCACCACCAAGAGCGCCAAAGACACCCAGGGCCTCTACATGGAAGCTGGCGGAGGCAACGTTTATCAAGGCTTTGAGTCCGTCCGGTATGGAGGCAAACTGGGCCCGAATGCTTACTACCGGGTTTATGAAAAATACTTGAACCACAGCGAATTCTTTGACCCGGCTGGCAATGCGGCGGACGATTGGAGGATGGCGCGGGGGGGCGCCCGGGTCGATTGGGATATTTCGGAAGCGGATGTTTTCACCTGGCAAGGCGACGTCTTCGGCGGCGAAGTCGGCGCCAAGCAAATCATGCCCTTTACAAGCCGCCCCTACGCGCAAGTGAGGACCGGTGACGCGAAGGTGGACGGAGCCAACCTGCTGGCACGCTGGCAGCACACCTTTGCGGAGGACAACCAGGCGTCTCTCCAGACCTATTACGACCACTTCAACCGGAATGACCTCCGGTATCACGAAAGGCGGGATACGTTCGATCTCGACTACCAGCATCGTTTTTCCCCGCTGAACAGGAATGAAATCGTGTATGGTTTGGGGTACCGCTATTCGGGAGACCAGATAGGTGGGGAACCCTCAACCTTTCGTTTCGACCACCCCAGCCGGGGGCTTAGTCTGGGAAGCGCCTTCCTGCAGGACACCATCACGATCGTCCCCGACCGGCTTCAACTGACCCTCGGGACAAAACTCGAGCACAACGATTTTACAGGGTTCGAAATCCAGCCCGGGACACGCCTTCTTTGGACACCGCACGAACGCCACACTGTCTGGGCCTCGGTGGCGCGGGCGGTCCGAACGCCTTCCCGTGTGGACGACGACATGCAGGCGCACCTGCCCTACGACAATCCGGTCCCGCCCTACATTCGAAATCCTCCGGCCGCCATTGGGATCGGTGGCAATCCGCGGTTCGAGAGCGAAACTCTCGTGGCTTACGAGCTGGGTTACCGGGTCCGGCCACTGGATCGGCTGACGTTCGACCTGGCCTTGTTCTATAACGATTACGACAAGCTGCGCCTCGGAAGGTTTGATTTTACGAACCCGGCGAGTCCGCCGCAAATCACGCCGGAATACACGTTCCTGCCGCTTTGGATAGAGAATCTGATGTGGGGTGAGACTTACGGCGGGGAGCTGGTCGCCCACTGGAACCCCACCGACATTTGGAAGCTCATCGCCAGTTATTCTTATCTGAAAGTCCAACTGCACGTGCCCACCGTCGGGTTTTTCGACCCCGTCTCACCCACGGCGACCGCCCGCAGTCCGCGTCATCAGGTCCAATTGCACTCGCTTTTGGATCTGAGCGAGAAGTGGCAGTTTGACACGGGGGCCTACTACGTCGACCGGTTGCCGAGCCTGCAGGTCCCCAGCTACATCCGCCTTGATCTGCGGATTTCCTGGCGTCCGACCAAGGAATGGGAGCTGAGTTTGGTGGCGCAAAACGTCCTGGACAACCACCATCCGGAATTCGGGGCCAGCCTGGACAATTTCGATTTGCCGACCGAATCGCGGCGCAGCATTTACGCTTCCGTCTCCCGCCGTTTTTGAGGTGGTGAGGAGTGCCGAACACTGATCTCGTGTGCAACTGTTGGTGCCATCAATTGAAAAGTGGGGTTCGCAATGCCGCGGTTTTGCCGGGGCGGCTGTGCTGGCGTTTGCCATGGCGGCAGGCTTCGCGCAGGCCCCGACCTTGACGCCCTACCAAATCAAAGCGGGCTTCATCTACAATTTTGCCATGGCCACTAAATGGCTGAGTGAGGATCCCAACTCCACGGCTCCGTTGGTGTTCGGGATTCTGGGAGAGGATCCGTCGCTGGGCGAGTTCGCTTTGTTGCAGGGCGCAAAAGTCGGCGCCCATAGAAACTTGTCCGTGAAACCATGCAAAGACCTTTCCGAAGCGAAGGAATGTCACATCCTGTTTCTCAGCGGGTCCCTCAAGAGCAATTTGCCAACCCTGCTCGAAGAAACGAAGGATCTGCCCGTTCTCACCATCACGGACGCTGACGTCGGCGTTCGTTCGAGGGGCATCATTCATTTCGTGCTGGAAAAGGATAAACTCCGCTTTGAGGTCAACGTTTCGGCGGCGGACAGGGCCAAGCTGAAGATAAGCTCTCAAGTGTTGAAACTCGCCAAACTGCGCAAAGATGAGCCGGGCGGGAGAAAGGATTAGGATGAGATCGATTCACAACATCCCGATCAGCCGCAAACTCACGTTGATCATCACGTTGATCAGCGTCCTGGCGCTGACTCTCAACTGCGGCTTCTTCATCCTCTATGAATTCCTGAGCTTCCGAAAAGCGAGCGTGCAGCAACTCCAAACCATGATCGAGACGTTCTCCGTGAACAATCGGTCCACGATTGCGTTTGATGACCCAACGTCCGCCGCGGACACGTTCGCTTCGCTCAAGAGCGAGCACAACACTTTCGCGGCGTGCATCTACAGAACGAACGGTGTGATTTTTGTCACTTATCCGGAAGGTCTGCCCAAGGAGGGTTTTCCGACTCCCGCGTTTGTCCGGACGAACTGGTTTGAAGCGGGCTCACTGGTCTTGTTCGAACCCATTCACGACGACATCGGACGAAAGATTGGCTCCGTTTATCTCAAATCCAACCTCCAATCGATGTATTCCGGCCTCTATCGCTTCATGGCCATCGCCCTCGGAGTGGTGCTCCTGGTGTCGTTTGCCGCGTTCGCCCTCTCGGCGAAGCTTCAAGGCTGGATTTCGCAGCCCATCCTGGACTTGTCCAAACTCGCGAGGGCGGTTTCCCTGAAAAAGGACTACTCCCTACGGGCCGTGAAGAAAGCCGATGATGAAGTCGGTGTTTTGATCGACTCTTTTAACGAGATGCTGGCCCAGATCCAAGCCCGGGACGAACAGCTCAAGGCCGCCAAGCTGAAGGCGGAGGAAGCGAGCGAACAGTTAAGGGTGTCCCATGAGACCCTGGAGGACTACAACCGGACGTTGGAGATCAAGGTTGAGCAACGCACGGCCG
>CANLCA010000019.1 GCA_947487925.1 Verrucomicrobiales bacterium
CGTCTATCGCCAGCCATTCCCGGGCCCAGGATTGGCCGTGAGGATTCTCGGTGAAGTCACCCCGGACCGGCTCCGAATTGTCCGCGAGGCGGATTCGATTGTGGTGGAGGAGATGAAGTCCTCTGGGTGGTACTACAAAATTTGGCAAAGTTTTGCCGTGTTGCTTCCCGTTCGCAGCGTGGGTGTGATGGGGGACGAGCGCACTTATGATTTCACCGTTGCCATTCGGGCCGTGGACTCTCAGGATGGAATGACCGCCGACTGGGTCAAACTTCCCTACGATCTCTTGGAACGATTATCCAGCCGCATCATCAACGAGGTCAAGGGTGTCAATCGAGTCTGCCTGGATATTTCCAGCAAACCTCCCGCGACGATCGAATGGGAATGATCCCGTTCAGTTGACCGGTGGCCCCCGGCCACGCGGCAACTCAACCTGCCTTTCACCCATGCCTGTGAGCTTCAGTCGAATCTCTCTCGCCTCATGAACACTCTCCGTTTCTCAGATCCCGATTACAGCGAACGCCTGGCCGAGGCGGCCTCGGCACATACCCTGTTCGATCCTGTGATCGAACAACGCACCCGTGACATCATCGGTGCCGTCCAATCCAAGGGCGACGCGGCTCTTGTCGAACTGACCGCCCGATTCGACAAAGCATCCCTCCATCCCGAGGACCTGAGAGTTTCCACGGCTGAATCGCTCAGAGCTGCTCTGAAGGCAGGCCAAAAGTTGCGGCGATCAGCCGCTGCAGCGGTGAAAAACATCGCCCGATTCAGCCGGATGTCATTGAGAAAGAATTGGTCCGGGAAGAACGCCCAAGGAGCCGTTGTCGGAGAAAAATTTGATCCATTCCAAAGGGTTGGCATCTATATTCCTGGAGGTACGGCCCCCTTGGTTTCAACCGCGTTGATGACCATCACCCTTGCCAAGTCGGCGGGGTGTCCGGAAATCGTGGTGTGCACACCACCCGGCCCGGATGGGTACATCGACGAATCCCTCCTGTTCGCGATCCGCTACGCAGGTGCCACGGAGGTCTACAAGCTGGGCGGAGCGCAAGCCATCGCTGCCATGGCTCTTGGAACTCCCTCGGTGGCCAAAGTGCAGAAGGTCTTTGGCCCGGGCAACGCCTACGTGGTGGCGGCAAAAAGACTCCTCTTCGGCCATGTGGCTATCGACTTGCTGCCAGGCCCCAGTGAGTTGCTCGTTCTCGCCGACGACTCCGCCATGGCGCCCTTCGTGGCGGCCGATATGCTGGCCCAGGCGGAACATGGATCCGGCCATGAACGAGTCTGGCTTGTGACCCCGTCCAATCGCTTGATCGCCGCCGTCGAGAAGGAAATAGTCCGTCAGTTGTCTTCCCTTACACGGAAAGATTACATCGAGCGCGCACTGAAAAAAAACGGATGGCTCATTCATACTCGATCCCTCGAAGACGCGGTCGCGCTGACCAACCGAATCTCGCCAGAACACTGCGAGATCATCACACGCCGCGCTGGACAAATTTCCAAAAGCATTAGAACCGCGGGCGCTATCTTTCTCGGAAACCACTCGCCCACCGTGCTGGGGGACTATATCGCCGGCCCCAGCCACGAACTGCCTACCGGTGGCGCCGGAGCGTGCTTTTCGGGCCTGACCGCAGACCAATTCCAACGCCGCACGAGCGTGGTGCGTTACACCGTGAAATCTCTCCGTGAATCCGTCCCGCTGGTGTGCCACTTCGCTCAATTGGAAGGCCTTGACGCGCACGGGAAATCAGCGGTCATCCGATTTGAACCCGGACGGTCGAAAGGGCGACGTAAACCCATCCGTCGCTAGGAAAGCTTTTGTAAGCCCCATGGAATCCCCCCGTTCAGAGCCCATTGAAAAGAGCCAAAAGTGGATCCGGCCCGGGCTGCGAAAACTCCACGGCTACGTCCCAGGAGAACAGCCCAAGGTGCGCGGTCTGATCAAGCTGAACACGAACGAAAACCCCTATCCTCCGTCGCCGAAGGTCCTCGATGCCCTCCGCGGTGCCATCGATTCGAGGCTTCGGCTGTACCCCAACCCAAGCGCCATGGCGTTGCGGCAAAAGCTCGCCGTAATTCATCGATGCCGTCCCGACAACATTCTCATCGGCAACGGCTCCGATGAACTGCTGGCGATGGCCACCAGGGCCTTCGTGGAACCTGTTCCAAGCACTTCCGGACCAAGCGCTGGGAAGGTCGTGCACCGCTCCACAATCCAGGCGTTCGTTCCGAGTTACTCCCTTTACCCCGTCCTCGCGGGAATCCATGGGGCCCGGTTCCTCCAAGTTCCCTTGGACAAAGGATTTCAATTGCCCTCCATGAAGTCGCTTCGGGAACGGCCAGGAACCGCCGCCAAAAACAAGGTCGGCGGAGGCCCTCCGTCTTTGAGCGCGGCAAGCCAACACAAATGGGATTTCAGCGCCGCTTTGACTTTCATCACGACGCCCAACGCCCCGACGGGCCGGGGTTTCGAGAAATCTGACCTCGCATCCCTTTGTCGCGCTCAGGACGGGGTGGTGGTGCTGGACGAGGCCTACGTCGACTTTGCCAAGGATAACGCCATGGATCTGGCGCTCGAGCAATCTAACGTCCTGGTGGCGCGAACCTTTTCGAAAGCCTACTCCCTTTGTGCCTTGCGCGTGGGATACATGGTCGGAAACCCCGTACTCATCGAGGCCCTCGATAAAATCCGTGACAGCTACAATGTCAACGCCATGGCTCAAGTGGCCGCCTTGGCAACGCTCTCGGACCTCTCGTATTACCGAAGTCAGTGGAAGAGGATTATTGCCACACGGGAGCAAACGAGTCTGCAACTGACCCTTCTCGGTTTCCGCGTCTTCCCAAGCCAGACCAATTTCTTGCTCGTGCAGCCCCCGGTCTTCTCGGCGGAACAATGGCATCAATGGCTCCGCGACCGGAAAATTCTGGTGCGCTGGTTTGCGCAATCGGAAGTCTCTCAATTCCTCCGAATCACCGTGGGCAGCGACAGCGAGATGGAAGCCTTGATCGGCGCGGTGAAGAGGATTCTCAAGACTTGAGGCAACCGCCCAGGGCCTGGCCAAAGCGCTGTGCAGAGAGGAGTTTGCGAGGCGCTGGTGTTCCCTCTCCACTTTTTGAGTTTGCCACGCAGCATGATTGGCCTATGTTCACAACGTACCCAAACCGCTATGAAAACACCATTTCAGTCACTCCTGCTCGTTGTCGCTGTGGTCGCTTCCCTCCATGCGCGCTCCGGTTTCGCCGCGGACTTTCCGGTAAAAGTCGAAACGGAATTGCAACCCCTCGGCGCTCAGGTGACACGGGTCACGGAAATGCTCGAGTTTCTCGGGGCGCCGTTGCCCGCGGCCGAAAAGTCCCGTCTGAAGGCAGCACTTTCGAACGCACAGGGCGGTGTCCAGGCAATCCAGGAAATCCTTGACCCCTACTGCCTGGTTGGAATCCAAATCAACCCGGAGTCCCGAGTCAAAGTTTTTCAGGGTGTGGCCGCGCCGAAATTGGTCCGCAATGGCTGGCGCACGTTTCTATTGAAAATCCACAACGAAGCGGGCGTCACGGCGGAACTGCGCGTGGACAGCCCCCATGCGAAACGTCTCCATGGGTCTCCCGACGACGAACTCGCCAAGCGGTGGCTCGACATCGATCTGCCTAACAAGCAACCCCTCACAAAAACCCTTGGAGGCTTAGGCCTTGAATACCGAGTCATCCAGCTCTACAGCCGAGACGCCGGCAAACGTGAAGCCAAACTTTCGTTTAACGTGGGCCAAGGAACCCAGGACATCGGATTCCGAAACGACGTGGATATTCTTTTCGATAACGACGATTCCCGCGATGTGGTCTTGCGAGTCAAGGACGAGAACAACAAGCCCACGACGGCCTCCTTCATCATTCGTGACGCTCAAAGCCATGTCTACCCTTCGCCTGGCAAACGGCTTGCGCCGGACTTCTCGTTTCACCCACAGATCTACCGCGCCGACGGGGAATCCGTGGCCCTGCCAAACGGAGAATACACGATCGAGTTTTCCCGGGGCCCAGAGTCGATCACGAAAATCGAAAAAGTAAAAATCGACGATGCGCACCGCGAGCTTGCCTTCAAGGTGGAACGTTGGATTGACCCTTCTAAAACGGGCTGGTGGTCCGGTGACCATCACATCCATGCGGCAGGGTGCGCGCACTATGAGAAGCCGACGGAGGGAGTGCACGCGCCAGACATGATGCGGCACTGCCTCGGCGAGGACGTCAAAATCGGCGCCAACCTCACGTGGGGTCCTTGCTTTGATTATCAGAAACAGTTCTTTACGGGCAAAGACGACAAAGTCTCTACCTACCCCTACCTGCTCCGCTACGATGTCGAAATCTCGGGATTTGGCTCGCACCAATCCGGCCACTTGGTTTTGCTCCGGCTCAAGGAGCAGATGTTCCCAGGGGGCGAATCGAAACACCACTGGCCGACCCTTTGCCTAAATTCCCTTCGCTGGGCCAAGAAGCAAGGAGCCGTCGTCGGCCCCGCCCATTCGGGCTGGGGCCTCGAGGTCAAATCCACTGAACTTCCAAATTATGAACCCGCTCCGTTCAATGGAATTGGCGCCAATGAATACATCGTTGATGTCACCCATAACGTGCCCGGCCCAGACGGGAAGCAGGTGCCCGCAGTCGATTTCATCTCCACGGTCGACACGCCGTACGTCTGGGAGTTGAACATTTGGTATCACACTCTCAACTGCGGTTTCAGAACCCGCATCAGTGGCGAGACCGATTTCCCATGCATCTACGGGGAAAAGGTCGGCCTCGGACGATCCTACGTCAAACTGGATGGCAAATTGGATTATGACCAATGGTGCGAGGGAATCCGCAATGGACGAAATTATGTGGGCGATGGCAAAAGCCATCTGATGGATTTCAAAATCGACGGGGTCAAAATGGGGGAACGAGGCAGCGAACTGCGGCTCAGCAAACCAAAGGACGTCAAGGTCACCGCCCGGGTTGCTGCCCGCCTTGATCAGCAGCCCAACAACGCACTCAGGAAGAAACACTACTCGGAGAAACCCTACTGGGATATCGAGCGCGCAAGGATTGACGATTCCCGCCAAGTCGCGGTCGAACTTGTGGTCAATGGAAACCTCGCAGCGCGCAAAAAAATCGTCGCAGACGGTCAAATAAATGACGTCTCATTCAACGTGAACATCCCAAAAAGCAGCTGGGTCGCCCTCCGGGTGCTTCCGTCGTCCCACAGCAACCCCATCTTCGTGGTAGTGGGCGACAAGCCAATCTATCCTTCGCGCCGAAGCGCGGAATGGTGCCTGGCCGCCGTCGACCGGTGTTGGAGCAACAAGGAACGATTCATCAAGGCCGACGAAAAGGAGGACGCCAAAGCCGCCTACGCCCACGCGCGCGAAACATACCGCAATGTCATCTCCGAATCGTATCAGGACTGATGCCTCTGAAACGGCGCGCCGACCCTCTCCCTGAGAAAGGCTCTTACTCGTTCTCATCATCAACCATGCTGAACCCGCGTGAGCAGACGGTTGAAAGGGGCAACCTGGAACCTACCAAGCCTTGCACTGACCCAGCCCTCTGGCGCTTTGTGAAAGGCGTCGAGGTCCTGGGCACGGCCGAGGGCGGTAAAGAACTAGCGCACTGCAAAACCCCGACGCGACATCCGACAGACCACGCCGATTCATCGGGTCGATCGGCGTACAAATTTCGGGAATGTCGCAGCACCATGGATCTCTTGAGGTTCGTTAACAGGATATCGGTGAGCTTAGCGATCCTTGCGACGTCACTCAACACAGCCCTCTTCGCAGCGCAGCCTCCGGCGCCAAAAATACAGGCCCATTCCCACAATGATTACCTGCAGAAAAACCCCCTTCTCGATGCCCTGGATCAAGGCTTTTGCAGCGTGGAGGCGGACGTCTTCCTAGTGGACGGCCAGTTGCTGGTGGGTCACGACAAATCGCAGCTAAGGTCGGAACGCACACTCCAATCTCTCTACCTGAACCCCCTGCATGATCGAATACGAAAGAACGGCGGCGCGGTATATCCGAAGGGCCCTCCGTTCCATTTGTTGATCGACATCAAGCAGGATGCGGAACGGGTTTACGAAACCCTCGACGCTATCCTCAAGAATTACCGTGCGATTCTCACCCGGTTCGAAGACGATACAACCCTGACGAATGCACTCACCATCACGCTCTCAGGAGACCGACCGAAGAGCCAGATGCTCGCGCAACCAGTTCGCTGGGCCGCGTTCGACGGACGAATCGCCGACCTCGAGGGCAATCTGTCCCCACACTTCATGGCGCTTGTCAGCGACAGTTGGTTCAATCATTTCCAGTGGAGAGGTTTGGGAGAATTCCCGAAGGCGGAACGAGACAAATTGAGAGCGCTCGCTGCCAAGGCCCACGATCAGGGACGCCGGCTGCGGTTCTGGGGGAGCCCGGACAACGCGCAGGCTTGGCGCGAATTCCAGGAGGCCGGCGTGGACTTGATCAACACGGATCATCTGCGGGACCTGGCGGACTTCCTGGCTCAAAAGCGTTGATGCCGCCATGCGCACCCCATGAACACCGTTTCCAACCCGGCCATCACGTGGCGTCGATACGGGCCCTGTGGGCTGATATTCAGCTTCTCCGATCACCCGGGGGACGGGGTGTTTGAACACCTCCAAAGCATTTCCAGAGCGCTTGACATCGCCCCGCCCGAAGGGTTGGTGGACTATTTTCGTGGATTCACCACGCTCACGCTGGAATTTTCCGAAGTGCTTCCAGAGAATATCGAGCCCTTGGCGAACGAACTGCTCAGAACCTGGGACGGCGCAACCCCTTGCACAACGCTGCCAAGGCGCTTTGACATTCCGATTATCTACGATGGCCCAGACCTCAGCCGAGTCGCCGCACACAGCGGCCTGTCCCCTGAAGAGGTGTGTTCTGTTTATCAATCGACGACCTACCGGGTACACATGCTTGGTTTTTGCCCTGGTTTTCCCTATCTTCACGGCCTCGATTCGCGATTGCACACGCCTCGATTGGACACCCCTCGGGCACAGGTCGCGGCTGGCGCCGTTGCGATAGGAGGGGGGCATACCGGCATTTATCCCGTGAACCGCCCCGGTGGCTGGAACATCATCGGGCACACATCCGAACGGCTTTTCAATCCAGAAAACACTCGTGAAAACAGCCCGGAAAATGCTTTTCTGTTGCGCCCGGGTGATCTGATCCGTTTCGTGCCACATCCCTGAAGCCTGTTCATGCCAATGTCTCTTCTCGACCCATGACCCCTTTCCTCGAACCAGTCCTGAGAGTTCTTTCCCCTGGACTCGGTCTGACGATTCAGGATAGGGGTCGAGCGGGCTACGGCCGGTTCGGCGTGCCACGATCCGGCGCCATGGACCCCCATGCGTTCTCGTGGGCAAACCGCCTTCTGGATAATCCCCCGAACGCAGCGGCCCTGGAGATCCTGCTGCAAGGCGCGGCTCTGGAGGTTCTCGAAGATGCCTGGATCGCGGTCTGTGGCGCGGACCTTGAGTGCTCTGTATCGCGCTGGCGCACCGTTCGTGTGACCAAAGGAACTCATGTCGAATTCGCACGCAACAGATCGGGTCTTTGGACTTATCTCGCCGTCGAGGGGGGATTTACCGGTGAGGGCGGGGAACATTTTGGCAGCCACAGCACCTATCCCGACGCGGGTCTTGGAAAAAAGTTTGAGCCTGGCGATTTCGTGCACAGACTGGATACCGAAGAACACCGCCTCCAATTACCGCCGAGCGTTGCCTCCCGCCTTGTGCCTTGGGATGAACACAGGGACTACCGATTCCCTCCACCCATCCGGGTTTGGCCCGGGCCACAATGGGATTTCTTCACGGAACACGATCGCTCGCGTTTTTTCGAAAACGACTGGACGACAACTTCCAGGAGCGACCGTACGGGCTACAGGCTTTCCGGGCCCTCTATCAAACCGCGAGAGTCACAAATCATCAGTGAAGCTGTCCTCCCGGGCTCGATCCAAATCCCAGGCATCGGCCAGCCGATCATCACAATGAACGATGGGCCGACGGTCGGCGGATACCCCAAGCTCGGATTGGTGGACCCTGCGGATCTGGGCTGGCTCGCCCAGGCACGGCCGGGAACGAAAGTCAGGTTCACGTTGACGAGCTGATCCATGCCTTGGGATCTCAATTGCGACCTGGGAGAAGGCGAAGCGCCAGCCAAAACTCAGGCGCTCATGCGACACATCAGCTCAGCGAACATCGCCTGTGGCGCCCATGCGGGCGACATCAAATCCATGGAAAACGCGGTCGGCCTCGCCCTTCGTCATGAGGTCCGGATCGGAGCCCATCCCGGGTCGCCAAACCGCGCGGCTTTTGGGCGCGCGGAGATTTCCCTTTCGGCCCTCGAGTTTTCAACGCTTCTTGTGCAGCAGATCAGCGCTTTGGATGCGGTGGCGCGCGCCATGGGAGCACGTTTGCGCCACGTCAAACTCCACGGCGCGCTCTACCACATCACGGAGCGAAATCCAGAACTGGGCGCTGCGTACCTCGAGACAATCCAACGATGGTGGCCTCGCCTGACAATCTTCGGGCTCGCGAACGGCAACGTGATCAGGCTCGCCAATAAACTGGGGCTCCGCGCGTGGAGCGAAGTGTTTCTCGATCGAGCTTACCTGCCAAACGGGACCCTCGCCCCCCGGGATGAACCGGGAGCCGTCCTGACACGTTCCGCCGATATCCTGACAAGGCTGCTCAGACTCAGGAACCGTGGCGTTCTCACTTGCCGGGAAGGCACCCTCATCCGTGTCCGGCCCAGGACGCTTTGCCTCCACTCCGATTCACCCAATTCAACGCGTAACGCTCGGCTTGTCGCTTCGATATTGGCCACCGCACCGCGCCCCAAGAAAAAGGCCTCATGAATTTTGAAATCGTTCAACTCACGGACCTGAGTCCCCTAAGATGCCCCTGCGGCTGGACCCGCCGTGCATTCGTAGACATGGCCCCACGTCAAGCTGCGAGCGTCCACCTCGTGGATATCGAAATCGACTCGGCAACCCACTACCACAAAGGGATGACCGAAATCTATGTGGTTCTCGACGGTGAAGGGGAAATGGAGCTCGACGGAAAACGATTCCCCGTGAAACCCATGACCGCCATCTACATCCGACCCGGCTGCCGCCACCGGGCGATTGGAAAACTGCGCCTGTTGAACATCCCGTTGCCCGCGTTCGAGCCCTCGGATGAGTGGATGGATCAACCCGGAACCAACGGCTGATTTTGATCTGACCGAGTCATGAATTCAAGGGAAGCGCAATCACTCCGCGAGATCGCGGAGAAAATGGGCCTCGGCATCTATCGAAAGCACCTCTTTCTTTGCGCCGACCAATCCGACGCCAAGTGCTGCACCAAGGAGAGGGGCTTGGAATCCTGGGAGTTTCTCAAATCACGACTCAAGCAACTCGGGCTTGCGGGCCCGAATCCGCTGGTGTTACGGACCAAGGCCAACTGCCTGCGTGTGTGTGTGGCCGGGCCCATCGCGGTGGTGTATCCGGACGCTATTTGGTATCATTCATGCAGCCCCGAAGTCCTGGAGAAAATCATTCAGCAACACCTCATCGGCGGAATTCCCGTGCTCGAGTTTGTGTTTTCGAAAAACCCGCACTTTTCTGGCTGAGAGTTGTTCTCACGAGCTATTGCAAAGTGGGGAAGCATCCTCTAGGGTCAAACCATTGCTCGAGTTTCTATGAATTCGCGCGCGGCATTTGCGGTTTCGGCTGGCTTGAACGTGGGTCTATTATTCACCACGGCTTACTATTTTCTTCGTCCTGCCCCTCCCCAAACATTGCCAACACGCCTGATCCGGACAAACACCATTGTCCGCGTTGCCGCTCGCACCCTCACCGTGTCGGAACCCTCCCCGCCGATTCGGCTCGATTGGCATTCTCTCGAGTCGGATGACTACCGCCTTTTCATCAACAACCTTCGCGAGGTTCAGTGCCCTGAGGAAACGATCAAGGACATCATCATCGCGGACCTCACCAAACTGTTCAGCAAGAAATTCCGGGATCAGGCCTCGCTCCTGAGCCTCCAGCGCACAAGGCATTTCTGGAAACTGTCGGGGCCTGAAGATCAAAAACAGGATGCCGCCATTGCAACACTCAGAAGCCAGCTCTCGAAAGAGCAGCGTGATCTGGTCCGCGAACTCCTCGGCATAGACCTCGCGCAAGAGCGGGCGCGATCCAGCCTAGAATGGCATGACTCCGGTGAAGCCGAACTGCGTCAATTCCTCCCCGAGGCGAGAGCCGCCGAAGTCGCCGAACTCCGCGAAAAACATGGCGTAGCCATCGACCGCTTTCGCGACTCCACGGCGAACAGGGACTGGACTGAGGAAGAGAAAAGGAAATGGAAATATCTCATTTCCGAGCAGGAGAAGGAGCTCGCGGCAGCCCTGTCGCCCAAGGAACGGGCACAATACGACCTTTGGTTCTCCGAGACGGCGGCAAGTCTGCGCAAAGAACTGTCCATTTTTGAGCCGACTGAGAAGGAATTCATGGCTCTGTATGCTCTGAAGAAGCCCCTTCTAGAAGGCCTCGGTCAACCCTCGGCCACCTCTGAGAAGGCTCTCGATGGCGGCAGCGAAAACTTGCTTGCCCTTTCAAGTCGACAGGCAAGGAAGGATTATGAAGCGCAGGTCGAAAAAGTCCTTGGGCCCGAACGATTCGAGCAGTTCCAGAGAGCTCAAAACCCCCAGTTCACCGAACTGTTGGAGTTCACAGAATCCATCCAGGCGGATGGAGACTCCGCCCCGAAGCTCTTTGAGATTCGTCAAGCGGTGGAGGAGGAGCTGAATAGAGTTCAATCAGACCCGCTGATGGACGCTGAAGAACGGGAGCTCACACTCCAGATGGTGCGCTCGGAAACCGAGAAAGCGATCCTGGCAACCCTTGGAAGGGAAGGCGCGAAATCGTTGAACAAACGGTTTCCAAACTGGATCCAACAAGCGACCAGCATCCCAAGTTCACCCGAAAGGACCGAGGCGCAAACTAAGAACGCCCCTAAACTCCTGCCTTAAAATGGAAGAGTTGCGCCGTGATCGCCCCGCTCCTCCTCCTTACTTGGAACCAACCTCCCCTTTCTTCCCTGAACTGGATTGGCGGTCGAGCCACTCATATAATTCAGGGGTCGCGAATGCCGACTCCCACGAGTTATGGCCGACATGTTCCAAGGTCGTTAAGCGGATCTTCGTGCCACCCGCGGCCTTGATCGCATCGACCATCTCGACTGACCTTTGCAGAGGCACCGCTCTATCTTCGGTTCCATGAAAAACCCAAATGGGTAGGCTCCGCAGCTTCATCGCATCATCGGGCTTGCCCCCGCCACAAACCGGAACAACAGCCGCAAACTTTTCTGGATGATCCGCAGCCAACCTCCAGGAACCGTATCCTCCCATGCTCAAGCCTGTCAGATAAACACGGTCGGGATCGGTCTTGTAGGACTTGACCACATGATCCAGAAGTCCGAGCAACAAGGTCTGCTGTTTAGGCTGACCCCACGATTCGACCCGAGGACACTGAGGACTGACCAGGATGTAAGGAAAACTGTCGCCACGACCTACGGCCCGTGGCGGCCCCCACTTCTTCACGAGGCTCAAGGGGCCATCGCTCTCTCCGCGCCCATGCAAAAACAGCATGACCGGCCACTTTCGCGGCTTGGCTTCGTAATCTTTTGGAAGGTAGAGGAGGTAGGGGATGGATTGATCCTCCCCCAGCTTGAGCGTCAGCTCGACTTGCTGGCCAGGGGCGGCCTCCGCACCAGCCAAAGACCCACTGCAAAACGTCACCGACGCCAACAAAAGAAGATTCAGAAAAGGTCTCATAAAATGGATTTTCCGGAGTCGTATCATATCCAACCGCAGAGAGGAAGCAGATAGAGCGAAACACTTCATTCGCGCACGCCGCAAACCCTCTTCACGGTTGAAATAGCAGTTGACCATGGCGAACCTTTGCAAGCCATGATCCCGGAGCTCACTCAAGGGAAGGGTGAGCCCCGGCGATAGCTACTTCCATCGACGACCCAAGCCTCACCCCCCGACGCTTGCCATCTCTTCGTTTGTGGTGACGTTGACGATCTTGAATTGTTCGGCGTGAAACGAAGGGTCGGCGCGGAACGACAGCTTGCCAAAGTATTTTTTCTCCATCGCGATGAGCAACCGTTCGTCCTCCGTGCGCAATCGCTCGAGCACAGTCGGGTTCACCACGATCCGAAGCTGGAAATCGGATTCATCCCTCTGGCGGCGCTTCAGGATCTCGCTGAGTTTGCGTTGGATCTCCACGCTCATGGTGAGTGAACTCTTCACTTTGCCCCGTCCCTTGCAGTAAGGACAGTCGTCATACACCGCCGAACGCACGCTCTCCGTGTGCCGCTGCCGGGTCATCTCCATCAATCCGAGCTGGGAGATCGGCAACACATGCGTCTTGGCCCTGTCGCGCCGCATCCCGTCACGGACACGCTGGTAAACACTCAACTGGTCACGGCGCGATTTCATGTCGATGAAATCCAAGACGATCAGCCCGCCCATGTTGCGAAGTCTCAGCTGCCGGCAGATCTCTTCTGCGGCCTCCAGATTCACCTTCAAGATCGTGCTCTCCTGGTCCTTGCTGCTCTTGTGCCGCCCAGTATTCACATCGATCGCCACGAGGGCTTCCGTTTCATCGATGACGATGTAGCCCCCGCTCTTGAGATGCACTTGGCGCGAGAACGCGTTCTCGAGCTGCCGGGTGATCGTGAACCGGTCGAAAAGGGTCTGAGACTCGTTGTAATACTTGACCTTCGCGACAGATCGCTTTGATATTTTCCCGATCATGGTCCGGATCCGCTCAAACTGCTGATTGTTGTCCACCACAATTCGCTCCACATCCTCGGTCAGAAAATCGCGCACCGTACGCTCGATCAAATCCGGCTCCTGGAACACGCAAGTCGCGGGTCCCTGCGAGTTGATTCGCCCCTGGATCAAATTCCACTCCTCAACCAGCAATGCCAGATCCCGGACGAAATACCGCGCCTGCTGCCCTTCCCCCACTGTGCGGATGATCACTCCCATCCCGTCCGGAATGGTGAGGCTGCGAAGGATCTTCTTGAGCCGGTGACGCTCGTCAGGGTTCTCAATCTTTCGGGAGATTCCGCTCTGATCAGAATTCGGCAACAGCACTAGATAGCGCCCTGGAAGCGCCAGATTTGTCGTAATCCGGGGGCCCTTGGTGCCAATGGGACCCTTCGTCACCTGGACGATGATATCGCTCCCAGGCGGGTAAACACGGGGGATATCCTTTTGGGTCACGCGGGGCCTCTCCCGTCGCTTGTTGTCCCGCTCCACTATCTCGACGCCGCTGTCGAAGTTGTTCGGCACGATGTCCCAGTAATGGAGAAAGGCGTTTTTCTCGAACCCGATGTCCACGAACGCCGCCTTGAGGCCATCCTCTAGATTCTTGATCTTGCCCTTGAAGATGCTTCCAACCAATCGCTCCTCACTCGTCCTCTCAATCCCGAAATCCTCAAGCCTCCCATCCTCAAGCACCGCCACCCGGATC
>CANLCA010000020.1 GCA_947487925.1 Verrucomicrobiales bacterium
ACTCCTACAAGCGATATCAAAGCGGGAGTTGGGCACCCACGAAAATGGCTTGGGCCCATGACAACCGGACCGTTGGTTTCAGAGTGGTGGGGCAGGGCGGTTCCTTTAGGATCGAAAATCGAATGCCAGGAGCCGACGCGAACCCTTATCTTGCTTTTGCCGCGACGATCGCCGCGGGGTTGGCTGGCATCGATGAGGGGATCGATTGCGGGAACGAATATCGCGGCAACGCGTACGTGGACGGAGCCTTGGCTAGTCTTCCAAAATCTCTACGAGACGCGGTCGGGGCGCTGGAGAAGAGCGAGTTTTGTCGCCGCATTTTCGGTGATAGTGTGGTGGAGTATTACACGCACACCGGACGTCTTGAGATTCAAGCCTTCGGAGATGCGGTGACGGATTGGGAAAAAATCCGCTATTTCGAGCGTATTTGAGCAGTCCCGAAGGGCGCTTCGATAAGGCGCGCGCGTCTCCATGAGCAAGAGTGGCTTGTACAGGTGGTTGAAGAACTCATACTTTTCCGACTGCCGCTGAGTCTGGCTTTTTCACCGACGCAAGAACTCCCCTCGAAATGGAAAACCTGTTCAAAAACAGTCTGTTTTGCTGGGCTTTATCTTCATGCCATTCGGGGTTGACCCCAAATTCGGGCCTATTTCTGCGAACGCTACCTCCGTCCCGCAAACACGCGATTGCTAGGCCGCGTCCTACCCGGATTCTCTTCAGGAGAGAATGCTTTTGACTACCTGGCCGTGTACATCGGTCAGCCGGTACTGGCGTCCTTGGAAACGAAATGTGAGGCGTTCGTGATCGATACCAAGGCAATGAAGGACCGTCGCTTGGAGGTCGTGGATGTGCACGGGGTTTTCAGCGATGTTAAAGGAGAAGTCATCTGTTTTTCCATAGACCGAACCGGATTTGATACCCCCTCCTGCGAGCCACATCGAGAAAGCCCGGCCATGGTGATCGCGGCCGTAGTTATCCTTGGTCAGGGAACCTTGGCTGTAGACGGTTCTTCCGAACTCGCCGCTCCACACGATCAGAGTGTCCTCCAGGAGACCTCTTTGTTTGAGATCCGCCACTAAGCCCGCCGAGGCCTGGTCCACATCCTTTGTCAGCACCCCAATCCGCTCTGGCAGCGAGCCGTGATGGTCCCAGCCCCGGTGATAAAGCTGAATGAACCGCACTCCCCGCTCGGCGAATCGGCGGGCAAGCAGGCAATTTGCGGCGTAGGATCCGGGTGTTCGCGCCGCCTCACCATACAGCTTGTAGGTCGATTCTGGCTCGTCTGACAGATTCATCAAATCCGGAACCGAAGTCTGCATCCGATAGGCCATTTCATACTGGGCCATCCGCGTTGTGATTTCGGGATCCAGCGCCTCCTCGTGCCGGCGGGCATTCAAAGCGTTCAGCGTGTCGAGCCATTGGCGCCGGCCTGAACGGTCGATCCCCGGCGGATTGTTCAGGTATAACACCGCCTCGGCTCCTCCGCGCAACTTGACCCCCTGATGGAGGCTGGGAAGAAAACCGCTGCCCCAGAGGCGCGACAACAAGCCTTGATCGGCAGTCCCTGTTCCGGGAGTCGAGATCAGCACGACGAACGCTGGAAGATTCTCACTCTCCGATCCTAGGCCATAATCGACCCAGGATCCCAAACAAGGCCGTCCTGGTTGTTGACTGCCGGTTTGGAAAAAAGTGATCGCGGGATCGTGGTTGATGGCCTCCGTGTGCATGGAATTGATGACGCAGAGGTCATCGGCGATTCCCTGGGTATACGGGAGGAGGTCGCCGATTCGCGTGCCGCTCTGGCCGCATGGACGGAACCCGAATCGGCTCGGGGCAACGGGCAAGCGCGCCTGGCCGCTGACCATGCCCGTGATGCGCTGCCCCCTGCGCACGGAGTCCGGCAGATCTTTGTCAAAAAACGTTCCCAAGTCTGGTTTTTGATCGAGCAGTTCCAATTGCGAAGGGCCTCCCGATTGAAACAAGAAGATCACGCGCTTGGCCCGCGGAATCCCATGCGGGCCTGTTTTCCCACGAACTCCAGGGAGGGGGCGAGGTGCGGCGTCCGCGAGCATTTCATTCAGGGCTAAGGACCCCAAGCCGAGCATGGATCCTTGCAAAAATCGGCGCCGCGATGGAAGCGAGGGGCATGTCATGAGTCAGTTTCGCGTGATGGTTTCATCCAGATTGAAGATTAAGCTGGCGATGTTGGCGTAGGATGCGAGCTCGAGCGACGGAAGAGTCCGTGTCTGGGAGGAGGCGCCAGCGGCAAGGAATGCTTCCGCGGCATCCGCGTTTTTCTTGTAATACGCCAGCCGTTGTTTGAGCAGAGCTGTGAGCTGGCGCATCTCAGTCGGCTCAGGTTTGCGAGCTGTTGCTAGTTGGAAAGCGAAGGCTATTCGATCTTCTGCTTCCTGTCCTCCTTCAAGAATCATTCGCTCAGCAAGCTTCCGCGCCGCCTGGAGCTGGACGCGATCGTTCATCAGGGCCAGGGCCTGGAGCGGGGTGTTGGTCTTCAAACGCCGGCCCACGCAAACTTCCCGATCCGGGGCGTCGAACGTGGCGAGCGTGGGGTGAGGGACGGTTCTTTTCCAAAAAGTGTAGAGACTCCGACGAAATCCATCCGTGCCTTTTGATTCGATGTAGGTCGTGCCTGGATAATCGGCCGCCACGACGATGCCTTTGTAAAGATTCTCGGGTTGGAAAGGGAAAACGGGAGGACCACCGACCCCGTTGTTCAAGAGACCTCCGAGCGCGAGGGCTTGATCCCGCAACATTTCGGCGGTCAATCTTTGTCGGGGTCCCCGTGCAAGCAGGCGGTTTTCGGGATCCAAATCGTTGAGCGCAGATGTGGACCAAGAGCTCTGGCCGTAGGTCGCGGACGTGACCAGCAGTCGAACCATCTTCTTGAGGTCCCAACCACTTTCTACGAACTCCACCGCAAGCCAGTCCAAGAGTTCGGGGTGGCTCGGAGGGTCGGATTGAACTCCAAAATCCTCGACGGACTTCACCAGTCCCGCGCCGAACAAAGAGTGCCAAAGTCGGTTCATGACGACACGGGAAGTCAGCGGGTGATCCGGGCGGGTGAGCCATTGGGCCAAACCGAGGCGATTACGAGGAGCACCTTTCGGCAATGGGGGCAGAAAATCTGGAACGTCCGGGGCCACTTTCTCACGGGGTTGATCGTATTGGCCACGAAAGAGCACATGCGTTGGACGCGGATGGACGAGTTCTCGCATGATCATGGTGGTTGGGGCGGCCCTTTCGTGAGCGAGCAAAGCCTTATTTAAAGTTCGCCACTCGGCTTTGAGTCGTGCGAACTCCGAGTTGTGAGACTCTAACCAGGCATGCCTCATGGCTCCGGGAGGAATGGTTTTTCCAGCAGCGACGAGAGCCGACGCCCTCACCAGCCATTCCCCACGCACTTGGCTCGCGATCCTGTCCGTTTCGAAAGGCTTCGAGACGATGTGAAGATCCGCTAGCGCGCCATCGAAGCCCATCGAATGCTCATCACTTGAGGCCCCAATCATTGCGGGCCCGGAAAGTCCCACCAAACCGATGATGCCATCGTGGATGACGTCGGAGCGCAACTCCTCGCCATTGAGGCAAACGCGCAGTTCGTTGGCCGAGCCTTTGCCTTCGCAAGCGATCAGGAGGTGAGCCCATTCCCCTATTGGGAGAGGTTCCCGGGCCACGATGTTGACGGAGTATGCGGGCCACCGGCGAATGATTCTGATGTCCAGGGCACCCGAAGACTTCAACCTTATCTCAACCCCTTGGCCATAGCTGCCAGAGGACGGCGGAAGGGTGAAGTCGGCAGTCGAGAAGAGAACCCCTTCAGCCTGGCTCGCCCGATTCACCCATGCGGAGAAGGCCCAACCTTTGCTCGAGTCGATTTTCGGCAAAGAATCGGTTTTCAAGCTGGAATGGCCGTCGAAACGAAGGGCTCGGTGGTTCCCGGGTCCTTGCGCTTGAAGCACCTTGCCGCGGGGCAGAAACGGTTTCCCTCCAGCGACATTCGACACGACCAGCTGCGTCCCTTGCCACAACGACGAGTCGAGTTCGACGATCTGATTGGTTCCCCAACGATCTGCGTCGAGTCCGGAAGGCGCCGATGGGAATGGAGGCTTGAGGGGCTTGGACGGGAACTGTCGAGTGAGACGCTCCAAGGAGGACTCGACTCGATCCAAGGAAGCCCGAAGTTCTGAAAGTTCCCTTTGCTGCGCATCCGTGGGAGTGCGCAGCAACGGCGCAGCATTGGCGATCCGCCCGTCTTCTCCATGCTCGTCAATGTTGTTGAAAAATGCGAACAAACGATAGAAATCACGTTGGGGTATCGGGTCAAATTTGTGATCGTGGCATCGCGCGCAAACCATCGTCAGCCCGAGCCATGCGAGGGATGTCGTGTTGACCCGGTCAGCCACGTATTCGACCCTGTATTCTTCGTCGATTATCCCTCCTTCCGAGCTGATCACATGGTTTCGATTAAATCCTGTCGCGATGACGTGATCGAGAGTCGGCGCGGGCATGAGATCACCAGCCAACTGCATCTTCACAAATTGGTTGTAGGGCAGATTTCGATTGAATGCATTGATCACCCAGTCCCGCCAGCGCCACATGCTCCTGGCGGAATCGTTGTTGAAGCCGTGGGTATCGGCGTAGCGGGCCACGTCCATCCAATCGGTCGCCATTCGTTCACCGAAATGGGGGCTGGAAAGGCACTCGTCAATCGCTGATTCTAAAGGTTGCTCGGAATGCATCCAGCGTTTGATCTGGGACGGATCTGGAGGCAGCCCTGTGAGATCCAACGAGAGGCGTCTTAGCAGGATTTCCGTGGGTGCATTTCTTGAAGGGCTGAGGCTTTTAGCTTCCAGTGTCTTGAGAATAAAATAGTCGACGGCGTTGTGAGGCAAATCGGTTCCGATGACCCGAGGCAGCGGCGCTTTCTTCGGGGATTCGAAGGCCCAGTGAACCGCATACGGTGCGCCGTTTTGAACCCAGTCGCGAAGGAGATTCTTCTGTACTTCATTGAGCGGGCGCTTGGCGCTTGGCGGCGGCATCTGCTCCTCCGGGTCATGAGTGAATAGGCGCTTGATCAATTCGCTTTCATCCGGTTTTCCAGGAACGAAAGCGTGCTTATCCAGGGCGCTTTGACGATCATCCAACCGGAGTTTGGCCTTTCGACCCTTTGCATCCGCACCGTGACAGGCAAAACAATGGTCGGCGAGTAGTGGCCGTATGTCGCGGTTGAAATCGATCCTGCCTTGAGCCGAAGTCGCACCCCTCGCTTCAATCACAATGAAGGCGGTGCAGCAAAGGATTGAGACAAGATTTCTTACCAACCTGCGGGCCATCATTCCATCTGACCACGATAACCGAGCGACGTCCAGCCGAGGATTCAGCGCGAGACGAAATCCCGTTGGAGGATTGGGACAATGCGGAACCCCTCAGCTGAAGGCCAATTCCCGTCCCGGCGAGATTCGTCTCCGATCGGAGAGGTGGCCATCTTCTACATCTCTCGATGGGGCTTGATTTCTGAGAGGCCCAACATGATGTCTTCGATCGCGCGACGTCGCTTTTTTGTGGGTCGACCTAATCCGTGTGGCATTTTCAACATCGGCGCTTCGTGAACAAGTTTTGCCCGTTCATATTCCTCCGCAGTCGTCAGATCCTGGGCAAACAAAGCGGCATGTTGCGCGCCGACCCTGTTGACGGTCAGCTTGAGCACACGGACCGTTTTTCTGAGCAGGCCCACCCGCGCTGTGATCACCTGACCGGGTCTGACCTCTCTGGAGGGCTTTGCCTCTTGCCCTCCGATTTTGACATGGCCATTCCGACAAGCGACTGTCGCAAGAGGTCGAGTCTTGAAAAGGCGCACCGCCCAGAGCCATTTATCCAAACGAACCGGCGTGAGGTCCTCGTTCGAATCAGTCATCAGAATCAGTCAATAAAGAAAGTCTCATTCGAGACTAGCAAAGCCTGTGCGAGCTGTTGCCACCGGAGCTCTTGAAGCTTCTTTTCGCCCTCCGCTGAATCGCCCGAATGCGAAGGAGGTTCAGTCAAGAAGTTAGAGGCGACTTGGAGTTCTCCGGAGTCGGGTGCTCGTTGATAAATAATCTCGTAGAGAGCCTCTAACTTCTTGTCGATTTGGGTCAGTTTGCGGACCTCGGCACGGGCCAATAGCGATTTCACCTGTTCGACCAGAAAAGGGTTATTGAGCAAAAACAGCGCCTGTTGAGGAACTGTGGTCGAGAATCTTTGGGCGCTGGATGTGTCCGGGTTTGCAAAATCAAAAGTTCGAAATACACCCGGGAGATTCTGGCGGTCGATAAATCCATAAACCGTTCTGCGCCTGGATTCAGCCGAAGTGGTGATGTCCTGGGCGTGCCCGCCCTCTGCGAGATCCAGGCGCCCCGAGATGGCGAGCAATGAATCCCTGGCCGACTCAAAGTCCAAGCGTCTTCGGTTCATGCGCCAATACTCCGAGTTCGTGGGGTCAATGGCGGCATTTCGAGGCTCTTCAGCGCTGGACTGGCGATAGGTGTGCGACAACATGATCAGACGGTGAAGACTTTTCACGGACCAACCCTCCTCCATGAATCGAGAGGCAAGGTAGTCCAGTAGTTCAGGGTGTGATGGCGGTTCACTGCGGAGGCCGAAGTCGCTCGGGGTGCGGACTAGCGGGGTTCCGAAATGGTGCATCCATACCCGGTTAACGAAGACCCTGGCGGTGAGGGGGTTCTTTTTGCTGACAATAGACTGAGCAAGCTCGAGCCGGCCTCCGCCCTTTGAAAAGGGTTGACGCTCTGGACCTGCCAGGAATCCCAGAAATTGGCGGGGGACGGCAACTCCTGAGTTCCCGGGATTGCCTCGGATAAAAACGTGAGGGTTGTGCGGCGTCGAGTTTTCCACAAGAGCCATTGCCCGTGGAGGAGCCCCGGGATGTGTGGCATCCAGCTCATCCAGCTTCCGCTGGAGCGCCCGAACTTTTTGGGCGGTGGGCACATCGAAGAGTCGGCGGATCTCTCCCGACGAGACGATCGTTGGCGAGCCGTCCCCGTAGAGAAGTTGCCGCACCGATTCCAGCGAAGGATCCGGGAGGTTTTTGGGTTCGTGCGATGGCTGGTTGGTCTTGAGAAGAGTTTGCCAAGCCGTATCGACCTGCTTGCACAACGCGTTGATGGCTTCCGCGACTTCCTCAAGGGATGCGGGTGCCTTATCGACGAAAAGCTTCAGAAAGGTCTCTTCTTGGGACGATTCGTTCGTGGATCGACTCCGCCAAGTTTCCACGAGGGCCTTGGCGCCCGGGGCGAAATCGTTTGTTCCCAGCGCGGCGAACGCTAGCCATTGGTTTATAACCACGCGATTGGTCCAAGCAGGATCCTTTAGGCGAAGTCCCCACTGAGTCGCGATGCCAGGGTCCAGCTTCTTCTCGCGGGCGAGTGCTTCTGCTTTGCCTTGGCCTTCCGGAGCCGCCGCCTTCCAGGCGACCATCCAATAGTCCCCAGTCCGGCGTCGAACCTCGGCGACGGCTTCCTCGCTCTTGGTCTGTCGAAATTGCTCGAGTTCCGAAGTTCGTTTCGCCTTTTCCTCCAGGTAGGCCGGGTAGTCGCGAGATTGCGAATTCTTCCCAAGAAGCGGCTTCTCCGCTGGTTCTGAACTGCTCGCGAACACTCCGTAAAGCGAGTAATAATCCTTGCTTGGGACGGGGTCGTATTTGTGATCGTGGCACCGCGCGCAGCCGACCGTCACCCCCATGGTGCCGCGAAAGACGACATCCATTCGGTCATCAATGATGTCATGGATGTTGTTCAAAAACCTTCTGCCCAACGTCAGAAATCCGAGGGCGGCCAGCGGCCGTTTGTCCTCGCCCAATTCCAACTGATCGGCGGCGATTTGTTCAACCAGAAAGCGGTCATAGGGAAGATCATTGTTGAAAGCTCGGATGACGTAGTCGCGGTAAGTGTAGGAGTATGGATAGCGACGTTCCTCTTCGAACACATATCCTTTCGTATCCGCGTATCGTGCGATGTCGAGCCAATGGCGTCCCCACCGTTCGCCATACTGGGACGAAGCCAGCAAACGGTCCACGAGGCGTGCGAATGCGTCTGGGGAACGATCCTTGGCAACTCTTTCGATGTCCTCCGGCGTAGGAGGGATCCCCAAAAGATCCATGGTCGCCCGTCTGACCAATGTACGAGCGTCGGCGTCCGGCGCGGGAGTGAGGCCTTTCTCAAACTGCTTTTGTTGGATGAAAGCGTCTACGGGGTTCGCCGGGTTTCCTGGCAGTTTCTGGGGAGGTAACGCGGGTTTGACGATGGGCGCGAATGCCCAATGAGTGGCATGCTGGGCACCGGCCTCGACGGGGGCTTGAGCCGTTATGGCGGTTGTTTTCGCTTCTCCAGCCCAACCCCGTGTGGTGAAACCGGAAACTCCAAGAATCACAGACGATAAAATCGAAATAAATGTTTGCCGATTCATGCCTTCAAATCTGTCGTGATACCAGCGTAACACACAAACCGGCGTCAGGGGAAGAGCAGGGCATCAACAATCTTCAGGAAAAAGATGCAAGGTTTAGCCCTGAATCGTGGTCACGAACCGGCGCGTGGCCAATCTGACCTCCGCGTGTTGGCATTGCGAGACCGCGGAGATGTGTGTACAGCTCACCCTGTTCCGTCGGTGCTGCGGCTTAGAAAGCCACGCTCATGGCGATCGGATCTTGGCTTCGATTCAAGTCCGAAATTCGGAGGGGTTCTATGTCCGTCGGCAAAAGCTCATTTCGTCTGCCGCTCCCATTTCTTAGATCGATCGAGCGCCTTTTTCCAGTCTTCCATTCGCGCGCGCCGTGCCGCGGGTTTCATGGTGGGCGAAAACTTTCTGTCAGACTGCCATTGCACGGCGATTTCCTTCAAGCTGCCCCAATAGCCCACGGCGAGGCCCGCGAGGTACGCGGCTCCGAGCGCGGTTGTCTCAGACACCTTAGGCCTGGCCACGATTGTGCCGAGAATGTCGGATTGGAATTGCATCAGCAGATTGTTGATGCTGGCGCCGCCGTCCACGCGCAGTTCCTTGAGCCTTATCCCAGCATCCGCTTCCATGCCTCTCAGCACGTCCGCAACCTGAAACGCGATGCCTTCCAAGGCCGCGCGGGCGATGTGGGCGGAGGTGGTTCCACGGGTGATCCCGGCCAGTAACCCTCGGGCGTAGGGATCCCAATGCGGTGCGCCCAATCCGGCAAAGGCCGGCACCAGATACACACCTCCCGTGTCGGGCACCCTTGCGGCCAACGATTCCACATCGCCGGAGGATTTAATGATGCCCAATCCATCCCGCAGCCACTGAACCACCGCACCCGCGATGAAGATGCTGCCTTCCAAGGCGTACTCTGTCTTCCCACCGATTCTCCACGCGACCGTGGATAACAGTTTGTGCTTCGATGCGATGGGTTTGTCACCCGTATTCATCAGCATGAAACAGCCTGTTCCGTAGGTGTTTTTGACCATTCCTGGGCGGATGCACATTTGACCGAACAAGGCGGCCTGCTGATCGCCTGCGATGCCTGCTACGGGAATGGGGGAGCCGAACTGGGAGGTTTCCCCACAAACCTCACTGGAGCTCCGAACCTCCGGGAGCATGGACCTGGGGACTGCAAAGAGCTTCAGCAGTTCCTCGTCCCAATCGCCCTGGTGGATGTTGAACAGCATCGTGCGCGAGGCGTTGCTGGGGTCGGTCGCGTGAACGCGTCCCCCGGTGAGGTTCCAAAGGAGCCATGAATCGATCGTGCCAAAGGCCAGCTCACCCCGGCGGGCACGGGCGCTCACTCCCGGAACGTGTTCGAGAATCCATTGGAGTTTCGTCGCTGAGAAATACGCGTCCACGACCAGGCCTGTGCGGCGTTTGATCATCGCTTCCAGGCCGCGCGACTTGAGCCGGTCGCAGGCTGCGGCGGTGCGTCGGTCCTGCCACACGATCGCGTTCATGACAGGGATGCCGGTCGCGCGATCCCAGACCACCGTCGTTTCGCGTTGGTTCGTGATACCAATCGCAGCGATGTCGCTGGACGCAAGCCCGGCCTTCTGAAGGGCCAAGGCGCCGACGCTCGCTTGGGTGGCCCAGATCTCGGCGGCGTCATGCTCAACCCATCCTGGTTTGGGGAATATTTGCTGGAACTCTTGCTGAGCGGCCGAGACGATGGAGCCGGCATGGTCGAAGACGATCGCTCGGGAGCTCGTGGTTCCCTGGTCTAGCGCAAGAATGTATTTCATAAGACAATGAAAACTTGGATCACGGGGTTGGGGTCATCAACATCTTGAAGAGATGCGCTCCGAGAAGGCCTCCGAGGATTGGTCCTGCAACGGGGATCCAGGCGTAAGACCAATCAGAGCCTCCTTTGCCGGCGATTGGCAGGATGGCGTGAGCGATGCGGGGGCCTAGGTCTCTGGCAGGGTTGATGGCATATCCCGTGGGGCCTCCAAGCGAAAGGCCTATCCCCCAGACGAGCATGCCCACCAGGAAAGGTCCGAAACCCGTGTCCCACCCAGCTCGAGCATTGAGGTTCCCAGGCCTGCCGATCAAAAGCACACCCAACAACAAGACGGCTGTCCCGATTGCTTCGCAGAGCAGGTTCGACTTAGGATCTCGGATCCCCGGCGCCGTGCAAAACACTCCCAGTTTCGCAGCCGGATCTTCCGTGACCGCCCAGTGCGGAAGATACGCCAGCCAGACCACAACGCTCCCGATGAGCGCGCCACACATTTGAGCGGTGATGTAGAGGGGGACCAGATCCCAGTCGAATGCGCCTATGCTGGCCAATGCGATGGTCACGGCGGGATTCAAGTGTCCATGACTCACGGAGCCAACACAGTAGACCGCTAGGGCTACGGCAAAAGCCCACCCCGTCGAGACCACCATCCATCCCCCGTTCTGTCCCTTCGATTTGTTGAGGAGGACGTTGGCAACAACTCCATCGCCCAGGATGATGAGCAACATCGTTCCTATCAATTCCGCCGTGAATGGAGTCATAAATCGAGTGCGTCAATTGTTTGGGGTGGCATTTGGCATACTAGCGAGCCGCCCTTCATCTTTGCAAGAAAAACGCAGGAAACGAGGCGTGTTTGGACGATTTTCGGGGAAACGCAGCGACGTCCGATCCAGAATCGTCGAAGGCCGAGTCACACAAGCCCCAGACAATCTTGGGGACGAAGTTCCAGCCGCTTTCAGTCGAGAAGGGGATCCACCTCATCCGAGAGCACATGAATAAGCCTCGAGTCCTTTGTTCCAGGGCTAATTTCTTCTCCCCTTACAATGCAAAAAAGGGGAGCATGATCTGGATGGGCGATTCTAAAAGAGTGATGCGAGGCCGGACCGCGGACGTGGACGCGGGGTCGGACCACGAGCGTTTTCGTGGCTTTCTCATCGGAGACGGCCTCAAGCATCTCGAGAGTTTGCTCAAGGCTCAATCAGAACGGTATCAGAAAAGATTGAAGCGTTGTCAGGAAAACGTTTCCGAACAGGCCGTCCATAAATCACGTATGGAGACTCGAAGGCTGCTTTCCATCCTGGAAGTCCTCGACGCCATCCTGGGCGATCACCTCATCAAGAAAGCTCACCGCGCCTTGAAGCGGCATCTGAATACGTTCGACGAACTGCGGGACACTCAAGTTCAATTGCTTTATGTCGGCAAAATGTTGAGCCTTGGTTCGGTCGCTCGCAGATTTCAAATAGGCTTATTGAAGCGGGAAAAAAAGCAGACTGCTTCGACCCGTAAGCGGATCAAGCGGGTGAAGACAAAACTCGTGAGAAAATCGATCACCCGAGCTCGTGAAGCCCTGATAAAGGAGCACGGCCGTCTCACTTCCAAACAAGTGGGCGTGGTTTTGCTGCGCACTCTGAACCGGGCTTTCACGCGGGTCGAGCGGTTGAAAACGCGCATCGACCCCGCGGAAGCGGCTACCATCCACCGCACACGCGTTGCTTTCAAAATGTTTCGATACATGGTGGAGGCGCTGGCGCCGTTGTTGCCAGGGGCGACCAAGAGCCGTCTGGCTGCGCTGCACGACTACCAGACCGTGATGGGCGACATCCAGGATCTCGATGTTCTGTCGGCCGCCTTTGAAACCTTCTTGCAAGAGCACGAGTTCACGGGGGAGTCAGCGTTTCAGATCCGCGATGAATTGGCGCGACGGCGGCAATGGTCCATGCGTCACTTTGTGGACACGGCTGAAACACTGCATGAATTCAAACTCCTGCTGGGTAGCGGACCTGTCCGGCAGGGTCGATGAGATTTTGGAGTTGACGATGAATCTCTACTTTTTGCGACACGGCATCGCGGTGGAACGAAGCATTGCCGACTCCGAAAATGACGCCTGGCGCTCATTGACTGGCAAAGGAGAGAGGCGAGTGAGACGAATCGCCCAAGCGATGAAAGCGCTCAACCTTTCGTTCGACATCATCCTTTCCAGCCCTTATCGGCGCGCGAAGCAAACCGCCGAGATCGTGGCCGAGGTTCTGCGAAAATCTGACAAACTCAAATTTCTCGAATCCTTAACGCCTCAAGGCGATTCCAAGTGCGTGATCGAACACATCAACCGTTCGAGTCCTGCTCCCGCAAGCGTCCTCCTGGTGGGCCATGAGCCTTCCCTCAGCGAACTGATTGCGAGGCTCGTTTCGGACGGCACCGAACTGTCTCTGACGATGAAAAAAGGCGGCCTCTGCAAACTGTCAACGACGAAGCTCAAACACGGCCGTTGCGCGACCCTGGAATGGCTGCTCACGCCAAAACAGATGGAGCTGATGAGCTAGTTTGTCGGCTTGGGTGCTACAGCTCTTCAGCTAAAAAATGCCCAACATGGCGCAAGATCTGGGCTGCGTCTCTTGTCGCAGAGCTGACAACATTGCCTTGCGCGGGAAACCGAGTCGAGCGATCTGTGGAAGGCGGGCTCGGATTGATCGTAAACCGCGGAGACCTGAGATTATGGCGACCTCAACGCACACGAAGGAGCTGGCACTCGGGAGGGTGTTGCAGCACGCCAGCGGGGACAAACGATTTTAAGATCCTCGACACGCGCATATATTGAAACTGAAACGACACGTGACAACTAGGTCTCACTCCTGACCGCGCGTTGCATCGAACGTTACCACCCATGCTCTCTCGTAATCAAAAATCGCCCCTAGCATCCCCCAGCCAATCTCCATTTCTCATCGTTTTCCCAGCGTTCCTTCTTGCTCCGCTCCATCCACAAGATCTAGCGTCAGACCTCAGAACCAGGGGGGTAAAACGAGAAAAACAATGGCGAGTTGGATTCCCTTGAAATCGTCAAAAGGAACGGGCTAGAGGGTGTGAACTAAAGAAATCATTTTTTCGGAAGTATCCGAGCTGACGGGTATGCATTGGGACAGT
>CANLCA010000021.1 GCA_947487925.1 Verrucomicrobiales bacterium
CTCTCGCGTCATGGGATTCCCCAATAACCTGTATGCCGCCGCGTTTATCGCCGCGTTCCTTGTTTCGTGGCTCACGCTTCCAGCATGGAGATCGTGGGCGCAACGAATCGGGCTCGTCGATGACCCCGGTTTGAGGAAAATCCACGCCACACCTATCCCTTTAGCCGGTGGCTTCGCTGTTTTTTGCGGACTCTTCATCCCGGTCCTCGCGGGCCTCGCAGCGGTCTGGATGCGTTGGATCCCGACCGAGTCTCTTTTTCCTCTCGCGCAGGGTCTGCAAAGGCGATCGATGCAGCTGACGGCAATCCTTTGCGGTGCTTTGGGGATGCTCGTCTTGGGTTGGATCGATGATAAACACGAACTTTCTCCGCGCTGGAAGTTCGCCGGCCAATGCCTCATCGCCACACTCGTCGCCTCCTCAGGTCTGCGTATCACCCTCTTCGTTCCGAGTGTGCTCTTCAGCTACGCGATCACGGTGCTGTGGATTCTGACGCTGACCAACGCCTTCAATTTCATGGATAACATGAACGGGCTCTGCGGAGGTCTTGCCGCGATTTCGGCCATCTCTTTCGCCGCCGCCGCCGCTTCAAGGGGCCAGTATCTCGTCACGGTTATCGCGCTTCTAGCCGGTGGCTCGTTTGCGGGGTTCTTGCCCCACAATTTTCCGCGAGCCACATCGTTCCTAGGAGATGCCGGGAGTCATCTCTCGGGATTCATGATGTCAATCCTGGCCATCCTGCCTCATTTCTACAGCCCAAAGAACCCCGATACATGGGCCGTCCTCAAACCTTTGTTCTTCCTCGCGGTGCCCTTGCTCGATTTGGTTTCGGTGGTCGTCATCCGCTGGCGCTCAGGAAAGCCCGTTTACATGGGTGATAACAATCACTTCAGTCACCGCTTGACCCGCCTCGGTCTTTCCAAAACAACCGCGGTACTCACGCTCTGGCTTGCCGGAGCGGCCATTGCGGCGATCGGCTTCGCCTTGTGATCCTTCTACCGGTTTGCCAGCTCCGGCTTGCCAGCTTGATGCCGACCAGCGATGGTAGCATCAATGCGGGAATCCCAGACAGCCCAGGCCGAAATCTCGGTGCGATCCAAGCGCCAAGCCATGGACTGGAGCCTCGTCCTCGCAAGCCAGGATATCGATGTGGAAATCGCGCGTGATCTTGAGAACAATGCGTTTGTCTTGGTCGTCGACGAGAAGGATCAGGAGCGGGCTCGCCACGCCATCGAGCAGTATCGAAAGGAAAACCAACGCAATCATTCGCTCCTCGAGTTTTCAAAGGAGCGCTTCGATTTCCATCCGGAAGGTCTCTGGTGGTGCCTGGTCATGGTCGTGTTTTTTGTCCTCCAGATGGATTTGAGAGTCCTTGAAACCTCCGGAATCATGGATAGCACCCGCGTCTCGCAAGGCGAATGGTGGCGGCTTGTCACCGCCACATGCCTTCACCAGGACCTCGGCCATCTCGCGTCAAACCTGACCTTCGGTTTCCTGTTTTTGGGCCTTGCGATCCCTCGCTATGGAGGAGGTGTCTGCGCACTTGTAGCCATCCTCTCAGGAGCGTTTGGCAATTATTTTGGACTCTGCCTCAGAACAGAAGATTTCAAGGGCCTCGGCGCCTCGGGTTCCGTGATGGGCCTGCTGGGCTTGCTCGCCATGCAAACCTGGCCAGGCTGGGTTCGCCTCGGTGAATGGCGAAGAGCGACTCTTTCTTCGCTGGGCGGAGGCGCCGCTTTGCTCATGCTCATCGGCACGGACCCGCGCAGCGATGTCCTGGCACATATCGGAGGATTCGTCGCGGGTTGCGCCCTCGGCTCTCTCATCGCCTGGGCGCCTTCCAAAGCGCTCCGGCGGAATCAGTGGGACTCGGGCCTGCTGGCGCTCGCCGCCCTGGCCACCGCGGCCTGCTGGATCAAAGCGCTCCCTCTCATTCCATGAAAACAACCCTAGGTGTCGCATCGATGCTCGCAGCCGGCATTTTCTCCCTCAACTCGGCGGAACCCTCCGTCTCGAACTGGGTGTCTGTTCTGAAGACATTCGAATCTTTCACCCAGTTCGATGTCGAAACCGGTCCCTCGGGTCAGGACTTGACCCTGACTTCGCCTCTCATCAACCTCGGCTTCCCTTGGAGCGAAGCCATCCTATCCTGGAATACTTCAGCCCCTGATTCCGCCCAATTCGAATTTGAAGCCGCTCCTCAATTTGAGGGTGTCGCACCACGCTTTTATCCAATGGGTTCATGGGGCCTTGCCAAGGAGCCCTACCGAAGAAAAAGTCTCAAGCAGGAATTTGATCCGCAGGTTTCGATCGACACGGATACCTTGGTCCTGAAACAACCCGTCACAAGCTTGCGGGTTCGCATCAAAATCCTCGGTGCGCAGACTCCAACGCCAAACTGGATCAAATTCCTAGCCGTATCCTGCTCCGGCCCAAAAACACAGGCCTCCATTCCCTCTCCGAATCCAGCGACTCCACCTCCGAAAACCCTCGAATCACACCCTCGGGAGCCCCTCGGGACGAGCCCTGCAAGAGAGCCCATCCAACTGCTCGTCCCTGCTCTTTCTCAGCTCGACTATCCGGATGGCAAGGCCTGGTGCAGCCCCACCAGCCTGACCATGACTCTGAATTATTGGGGCAAAAAATTGCACCGCGAAGACCTGTTGGTCAATGTTCCACGAACCGCCGCCGCCGTCTTTGATCCAGACTGGGGTGGCACTGGAAACTGGTCGTTTAATGCCGCGTTTGCAGGGACTTTCCCGGGAATGCGCGCCTACGTCACTCGCTTTGAGATGCTCGCCCAGATCGAAACCTGTGTGCGCCTCGGCGTTCCCGTGATCGCCTCCGTTTCTTACAACCGCCTTAAGGGCCTGGACAAAGGAGGGTCAGGCCATCTGGTTGTTTGCATCGGGTTTGAACAGAACGGCGACCCAATTCTGAACGATCCAGGCACTTCCGTGGAGATCAAACGATCAATCCCGAAAGCACGGTTCAAGGCGGCCTGGGCGGAATCCAAAAACACGGTCTATATCATCTGCCCGGAAGAACAACACAAGAGCCTGCTTCAGAGCTTGCACGACACACACGCCGGCGATTAAACTGAAGTTCTATTGAAGAAAACGGATCGCCCAGAAATACCTAGGAAAGCGGTCTATCGCCTTTCGGTTTACCTGCGGTGCCTCCAGCGCCTCAAGGGAAACAGCATCCGAACGGTCTCCAGCGAGGCTCTGGCTCGCGCCGCAGGGGTCAAATCCACTCAACTGCGCAAGGATCTGACTTATTTCGGCCAGTTCGGCACCCGCGGGCTCGGCTACGAGGTCGAGCAGCTCTCTTCCATGATTGGCGATGTCCTCGGGACAAACAGTCTTCAACCTGTGATCCTAGTGGGCGTCGGGAACCTCGGATCAGCCCTCCTCTCCTATCAAGGTTTCGAGCCCGAAGGGTTTGAGATCGTCGCGGCGTTCGATGACGACATCAAACGCAAACGGTTCTCCAAATCGCGGCAGCCTCTCTACGGCATGGAAGCGATGGCCGGTTTCATCAAGGAGCGGTGCGTCAAAATGGCCATTCTCACGGTCCCCGTCAACGTCGCCCAAGAAGTCACCAACCAACTGGTGGCCAGTGGCATCAGCGGGATCCTGAACTTCGCCCCCATCGTCCTCATCGTTCCCGAGGAAGTGATGGTCAACAATGTCAACCTCGCAATCGAGCTCGAGAATCTAAGCTTTTTCATCCAAACTTGACCTCCCTCCCCCCCGCACTCCAACAGGTCGACCCCACTCACGTGCTTTGCGCAGGCCGATCCTTTTTGTATTTCAGCGGATGCGATTACTTCAGGTTGGCCTCGAACAAAACAGTCATCCGGGCCGTTCAAAGAGCAACCAGACAGTTCGGGTTCAACGTCGGTGCGTCGCGAGTGACCACCGGAAATCATGCCCTTTACGAACAACTCGAATCCAGGCTTGCTTCCTTTTTTGGGTTCCCCGCCGCAACCCTCGTGTCCAGTGGCTACGCGGCGAATCTCGTTGCCGTTCAGGCCCTCTCGGGCTTATGCGCGCGCTTTCTCATCGACGCCCAAGCCCACTCTTCCCTCCGTCTCGCCTCAGATCTGCTGAAGGTGCCTGGCGCCTCGTTCGTCCATCGCGACCCCGTCGATTTTCAACGCCGCATGGAGGATAGGAAGGCCCCTGGAGGAACCCTCGCCTTGACCGACGGCCTGTTTTCATTCTCCGGAGCAGTGGCTGATTTGAGCCGTTATGCCCCCTGCCTGCGCGAAGGCGATTTTCTCCTGGTAGACGATGCGCACGGATCCGGAGTTCTCGGCCCAAGAGGAAGGGGGGCGCTTGACCCAAGACCAAAGCTTTCAGCGGAGCAACTCATCCTGACAACGACCCTCAGCAAGGCACTCGGCGCTTACGGCGGCGTTGTGCTCTCTAGCCGCGCGCTCCAAAAACGCATTCACGCACAGAGTCATTTCTTCGCTGGAAACACCCCTCCCCCGTTGCCTGTCGCCGCGGGAGCCCTGGCCGCACTGGATCTGCTGGAATCTCGAGGCGAACCCTTACGCCATCGAATCCAGCGCAATATGACTCGAATTCGCACGGCCCTTCAAAACGAAGGGTTGAACGTACCCAACCACCCAGGGCCCGTCATCGGATTGGTTCCGAAATCGGCGCTCGCTTCGGCACGTTTCAAAAAATCACTGCTCGCCTCCGCCATCTATCCTCCATTGGTCGTCTACCCAGGAACGCCTTCCGGTGGTTACTTTAGATTCGCTTTTTCCTCCGCCCACACCTCAAAACAATTGGACGCCGTCGCGAAGGTGATCCTTCGTCACAAAGTCGATCTGGATCCCATCCCGTGAGCCCGGACCTTCAACTTGATCAAGCCTTGCTCTTCAGTCTGGCAGGGTTCAACCCCTGCAAATCCTTCGGCAGGAACAAACCGTCCTTGCGGATCAGTTGGCCGTCGAACCAAACTTCCCCACCACCCCACTCGGGTCGCTGGATCAAAACCATGTCCCAGTGGACCGCCGAACGATTCCCGTTGTCGCATTCCTCATACGCCTGACCCGGGGTGAAATGCAGAGAACCCGCAATCTTTTCGTCAAACAGAATGTCACACATCGGGTTCATGATGTAAGGGTTGAACCCAAGCGAAAATTCCCCGATGTACCGAGCCCCGGGGTCCGTATCCAAAATCTCGTTCAACCTCTGAGCCTGGCTTCCCGATGCCGAGATCACCTTCCCATCCGAAAACTCAAGCCGCACGTTCTCAAATCGTGTTCCTGAATACACCGTCGGCGTGTTGAACTGGATCACACCATTCACAGAGTTCTTGACCGGGCACGAAAACACTTCCCCATCCGGTATATTCCGATCTCCCTTGCACATCTTCGCTCCGATGCCCCGGATGCTGAAAGTGAGGTCGGTTCCCGGCCCCTTCAGGACCACTCGATCTGCGGAGGCCATCCGCCGCTCTAAAGGCGCCATCGCTCTGGCCATCTTCGCGTAATCCATGGTGCAGACGTCAAAATAGAAATCTTCAAAAGCCTCGGTACTCATCCCAGCCGCCTGCGCCATGCTCGGAGTCGGCCATCGCAGAACGCACCAGCGCGTCTTGTTCACGCGATAGTTGAGAACCGGCCTCAAGGTTTTCGAATACATCGACATCAAATCACTGGAAACATCCGAGGTCTCGCTGGTGTTGAAGCTGCCGCGCATGGCGATGTAAACATCCACTTTCTTCATCCGATGCATCTCCACGTCCCTGACCAGCGATGCCTGATGCGGATCGGTGCCCCGCAGCAATTCCCTCGCGACCCTTGAATGCCGCACCTCTATCAGCGGGGTCCCCTCGGCCCGTCGCACTGCCCGAAGCATCTCGATCGAAAAATCATCCGGGATGTCGATCATCTCCAAAAGCACGACGTCTCCCCCCCGGACCTTCGTGGAGTAACACACCAGAAGGTCAGCAAGCTTCTTGTATCGCGAATCAGTCATGAGGACGCCAGTTAAGCAGACCCGGCACGGCACGTCGAGAAGGCTTCTTCTGGATCTCAAAAAAATCGCTTCATTTTTAATATCAATTGCTGCCTCATCGTGGAATGCAATCCTCACTCCACCGCCTCCTCGCGCTACTTTCCTTCGCCTGCTTCATGCTCCTCAATGCCTTCGGCGCAGAAGTCCTGAAACCCATAGACCTTTGGCCCCTGGGTGCCCCAGGTGAAAAGGGCGGCATCGGCGAGGAACGGGACATGACAAAACCTACCGAAAACCTCATCGCCGGCAAACCCGTGATCCGGCTCGGAAACGTCACCAATCCGACAATCACAGTTTACAAACCAGCGCCCCGTAAAGATACCGGCGCCGCGGTCGTCGTCTTCCCGGGAGGCGGATACCACATCCTCGCGCTCGATCTGGAGGGAACCGAAGTTTGCGCGTGGCTCAATTCCATAGGCGTCACGGGCATCTTGCTAAAGTATCGCGTGCCTAAACGGGAGGGCCTGCAAAAGCACGTCCCCGCACTCCAGGATGCTCAGCGTACCATGGGACTTGTCAGGCAACACGCCAAGCAGTGGCGCATCGATCCGCGGCGCGTCGGAGTTCTCGGTTTCTCCGCGGGAGGCCACCTTTCCGCGGCTCTCAGCAGCAACGTCGAACAGAGAACCTATCCGAAGGTCGACGAGGCCGACACACTCAGTTGTCGACCCGACTTCGCCGTCCTCATCTATCCGGGGGGACTGACCGTGAAAAGTGAGAGTGACAAGATCGCGCCGGAATTACACATCACCTCAAATACTCCTCCTAGTTTCCTCGCCATGGCAGCAGACGATCCCGTGCGAATCGAGAACGCTCTCTTTTACACGCTCGCGCTCAAAGACGCGAAGGTGCGAGTGGACCTTCACATCTTCGCGACCGGCGGCCACGGCTATGGTCTTCGCCCCAGTAACGAACTGGTCACCACCTGGCCCAAACGCGCCGAAGAGTGGATGAGGAATCGTGGGTGGCTGGAGAAAAAGTGACGATCCCAACCCATTCTTCGCGTGCCGCCCAGGCCACATCGAAGACAATGGC
The DNA here is from genome assembly GCA_947487925.1 of Verrucomicrobiales bacterium. Lineage (GTDB taxonomy): Bacteria > Verrucomicrobiota > Verrucomicrobiia > Limisphaerales > F1-80-MAGS106 > F1-80-MAGS106. The sequence goes on from CANLCA010000021.1 coordinate 7,075, forward strand.
CGCAGGGTGACGCCCACTCCAAATTGGTTTGTTCCGTCATTATTCAATCAACAACGAAGATTATTTCGCCGCTGCAAAGCGGCGGCTTTTAGATTTCGCAGGCGTTCTCGGAGGGGAACCAGGATGGGTCCCTGCAAGGGCGAGTCACCGAATTGGTGTCTCAGTCATTTGGAGAAGCGCTCCCCCCCGGCAGAACGAAGGAAAAAACCGCTTTCAAAAACGCGGCGCACCTCTATCTTGGAGGAGCGTTGTCCGTCAGAGGAGTTGGGAAAGTCACCTGTATCAACCATTGTATGCATCCGCCCAGTCATGATTTTCTACCGCTGCTGAAACAACATTTTGGTTTCGATTCTTTCCGGCCACTTCAGCAGGATATCGTGCGCGACGCCCTCGAAGGCTTGGATGTGTTCGCAGTCCTGCCCACCGGCGGCGGTAAGTCCCTCTGCTTCCAACTGCCAGCGCTGGCCCGACCTGGGCTCACTGTCGTCGTGTCGCCCTTGATCGCGCTGATGAAGGATCAGGTGGACTCTCTCCGCGCCAGCGGCATCGCCGCAACCTTCCTCAACTCGTCCCTCTCCTCACAGGAAACCCGGGATCGTCTTCGTGGATTGTTCAACCACGAATTCAGCCTGCTTTACATCTCTCCAGAACGTCTTCTCATCCCAGGATTTACCAACGACTTGCAAGCCTGGAAGATCGCTCGCCTCGCAGTCGATGAGGCGCATTGCATCAGTGAGTGGGGCCACGATTTCCGGCCTGAATACCGCCAGCTCGCCGGGATTCGAAGCCTGCTGCCAAACACCCCAATCATAGCCCTCACGGCCACCGCCACCTCCAGGGTGCGCCAGGATATCGTCGATCAACTGCACCTCAACAATCCGCGGTGTTATGTCGCGAGCTTCGATAGGCCCAATCTGTCCTATCGCGTGACAGGAAAATCCGGAGCGGCGAGGCAAACACTCGCTTTCATCAAGGAACGCCCCGGCCAGTGCGGCATCGTCTACTGCCAGAGCAGAAAGACCGTCGAGGCAGTGGCCGCCAGCCTTGTCGCCGCCGGCGTCGCGGCCCGCCCCTACCACGCAGGCCTCGATCCCGCACAGCGAGCTTCGCACCAGGATCTTTTCCTGCGAGACGATATCCAGGTCATGTGCGCCACCATCGCCTTCGGAATGGGCATCAACAAATCCAATGTCCGCTTTGTTATCCATTACGATCTCCCCAAAAACATCGAAGGCTACTACCAGGAAACAGGCCGGGCCGGACGCGACGGCCTACCCAGCGACTGCATGCTCCTCTTCAGCCCCGGGGATGTCGTCAAGCAGTCGCAGTTCATCGAAGAAAAAACGGATCCCCATGATCAGACGGTCGCCAGGGAGCAGTTGCGCCTCATGATTCATTTTGCCGAATCCAACGCCTGTCGACGAAAGGAATTGCTGGCTTATTTCAGCGAAAACTATCTCCCATCGAATTGCGGTGGATGTGATAATTGCCTGAGTCCGCGTGAAACATACGACGGAACATTCCTGGCCCAAAAATTCCTGTCCTGTGTCTTCAGGGTGCGAGAGAAAAGTGGTTTCGCTGTCGGGCTGAATCATCTTGTGGATATCCTCACGGGCCAAGCTGGCGAAAAGATCCAAAAATGGGGCCACGACCAACTGTCGACTTATGGTATCGGCAAGGACCAAACACGTTCTGATTGGGCCACGATAGGGCGCGAGCTGATCCGGCTCGGCTACGCCTCGCAGAACGCTGCGCACTACAACACCCTAGAGCTCACGACTCAAGGTCGCTCCCTGTTGCGCGAACGACGTCCCGTCTTCCTCACGAAACCTTTATGTACTCCTCCTCAAGAAGCCCAGAAGCCCGCTCGGACAGGAGGGATTCCTTGCGATGAAAAACTCTTCGAACAGCTTCGGTCCCTGAGAAAACAGCTCGCAGACCAGCGCAACGTGCCCGCCTACGTGGTGTTCTCGGACGCGGCACTGCGCGACATGGCCCGAATCTACCCCACGGACGAACGCGAGTTCGCGACTGTCAACGGCGTTGGGGCCGCGAAACTTCGCGATTTTTCGAACGTTTTCACCGCCGAAGTGACTCGGTTCCTCAGGGAGAACCCACGACAAGATTTCTCGAAACATTCCTCCGAGGCCCCTAACCCTAGGAGCCAGGAGCCGACCTCCCCCGGCTCCATTCATGAATCGGCCGAGGCGACTTGGCAGCAATTTCGACGCGGCGCCTCAGTCCAGACCATCGCCGAGGAACGAGCCCTTTCCGAAAGGACGGTTTACGAACACCTGGTGCGCGGCATTCAGTCGGGAGAATCAATTGACTTGGGCAGGTTTCTCACCTCCGAACAGCAGCAGGAGGTGATTTCTGCCTTCGCCAATCTGGGACTTGAAAGGCTGGCTCCGGTCCGCGAGAACTTGGGCGGGCGTTACGACTTCGAGACCCTTAAAATCGTCCGCGCCACGCTCTCCAAGCCCTCACATTTGGGTTGATTCGCCCCGGATCACCACTATTTTCGCCGGATGGTTTTGACCGCGCGCGAATCATTCTCCCATCGGCATATAGGGCCCAGACCCGAGGAACTCCAAGGCATGGCCACACTATGCGGATTCCCTTCGCTGGAGGCGCTGATCGACGCAGCGGTGCCACCCGGGATCCGATCCAAAAAGCCGCTCCAGATCCCGAAGGCTCTGTCCGAGTTCGAAGCACTGAAAGCCCTGCGCTCAATGGCGGTCAAGAACCAGGTCTTCCGGTCGTTCATAGGCATGGGTTACAACGACACCATCACACCGCCGGTGATCCAGCGGAACATTCTCGAAAACCCCGGTTGGTACACCCAATACACCCCCTACCAAGCCGAGATCTCTCAAGGACGATTGGAAGGGCTTTTGAACTTCCAAACCATGATCCGGGATTTAACCGCCCTGGACATTGCCAACGCGTCGTTGTTGGATGAGGCCACAGCTTGCGCCGAAGCCATGCACCTCTGCTCGAGCCTGAAGGAGGCTGGAGACCGGAGTGTCTTCCTCGTCGATCATCACTGTCATCCGCAGAATCTCGCGGTCCTCAGAACCCGGGCAACCCCGCTGGGTATCACCCTGGTCGTCGGCGACCCCGCCACGCTTGAAATCAACAGCAACACCTTCGGGATCCTGGTGCAATACCCCGGCACTGACGGCGTGATTCGAGATTTTTCCGCATTGGCCCAACGCACCCACGAAGCGGGGGCGCTTCTGGTTGTCTCAGCGGACCTGCTCTCACTCACTCTGCTGAAGCCGCCGGGCGAATTCGGCGCCGATATCGCTGTGGGCAGCGCCCAGCGCTTCGGCGTTCCGCTCGGATACGGCGGGCCACACGCCGCTTTCTTTGCCACGCGCGACGAATTCAAGCGTTCCATGCCAGGCAGGCTGGTGGGGGTCTCTAGGGATTCCCGTGGGAAGCCCGCTTTGCGCTTGTCCCTTCAAACCCGGGAACAACATATCCGGCGCGAGAAAGCCACGAGCAATATCTGCACCGCCCAAGCGCTCCTCGCCAACATGGCCATGGCCTACGCCGCCTACCACGGCCCTGCCGGTCTGACCGCAATCGCCACACGCGTCAACCGGCTCACACACGTGCTCGCTTCTGTCCTTGTTGGCCTCGGACATGATGTCGGCGACGCCCCGTTCTTCGATACGTTGTCGGTGCGCCTCTCCAATATAGCGGCTCCGGAACTCGCGCGCATCGCCTCAAGCCACCGGATCAACCTGCGTCTCGTGGATGGCTCCACCGTGGCTCTTTCTCTCGACGAGAAGACCTCTCTCGACGACGTCAAGGAGCTCGCCCAAATCTTTAACTCCGATCGAATCCCACCCTCAACACTTTGGGAGAGAGCGGTCGAGTCTGCGCAAGACGACGATGCGTGTGCCTTCCCGGTGGCGTTTCGACGAACTTCACCATTTCTGACTCAGCCGGTATTCAACTGCCATCAAAGTGAGACCGAGATGTTGCGTTACCTGCGCAGGCTCGAGTCAAAAGACCTCTCGCTTTGCCACAGCATGATCCCCCTCGGGTCCTGCACCATGAAACTCAATGCCAGTTGCGAAATGTTCCCCGTCTCATGGCCGGAGTTCGCCAACCTCCATCCATTCGCTCCCCTGGAACAAACACGAGGATATCAGGAACTGTTTTCAACCCTCGAAGATTGGCTCAAGGAATGCACCGGTTTTGCAGCGATTTCCTTGCAGCCGAACGCGGGATCTCAAGGGGAATACGCCGGCTTGCTGACCATCCGCCGTTACCACGAATCCAAAGGGGAAGGCCGTCGCAACATCTGCCTCATCCCCACTAGCGCCCACGGCACCAACCCGGCCAGCGCCGTGATGTGCGGATTTCAGGTGGTGCCCGTCTCCTGCGACACAGACGGCAACATCGACGTCAACGATCTCCGGTCCAAAGCAGCGTTGCACAGTGAAAAGCTCGCCGCGCTCATGATCACCTACCCGAGCACTCATGGAGTTTTTGAAGCCTCGATCCGGCAGATTTGTGATCTCACCCACGCGGCCGGTGGGCAGGTTTACATGGATGGGGCGAACATGAACGCTCAAGTAGGCCTCACAAGCCCAGGGGAAATTGGCGCGGACGTTTGCCATCTCAATCTGCACAAAACCTTCTGCATCCCACACGGTGGCGGAGGACCCGGCATGGGGCCGATTGGGGTCGCCTCCCATCTGGCTGCCTTCTTGCCAGGGCATCCGGAGGTCACTCTGCCCGGATTGGAAAGGGAAGGAGCCGTCAGCGCCGCGCCGTGGGGCAGTGCCTCCATCCTACCCATTTCCTGGGTTTACATCGCTTGCATGGGGCCTCAGGGCCTCGCCGATGCCACAAGAGTGGCGATCCTCAACGCCAATTACATTGCCAGGAAGCTGGAGAACCACTACCCCGTTCTCTATAAGGGTCCCGGCGGTTTGGTTGCGCACGAATGCATCCTGGATCTAAGGCGCCTCGTCGTTTCGAACAACGGCCTATCCAGTTTTCTGTCCGTCAAGCATACCACCGCGGAGGATGTCGCCAAACGGCTCATGGATTATGGAATCCATGCCCCTACCCTGAGCTGGCCCGTTGCGGGAACGCTGATGGTTGAACCCACGGAAAGCGAGCCCTTGAGCGAGTTGGACCGCTTCTGCACCGCCATGATCGCCATCCACGCGGAGATGCTCGAGGTTGAAACCGGTGCTGCTGACCCCAAAAACAATGTGCTCAAAAACGCACCTCACACAGCGGACCAAACTTCGTCGGATTCTTGGAATCGGCCTTACAGTCGCGACACCGCCGCGTTCCCGGTAGCCTCATTGCGCGAGTTCAAATTCTGGCCTGCGGTGGGACGCATCGACAATGTTTATGGGGATCGAAATCTCGTCTGCAACTGCGTCGGTATGGAAGCCTACTCGACTTAGCCGGCATTTTGAGAAATCGACAGAGCGTTTGTGAATTTGATGGTTACTTCGGAAGTGTTTTATAGCCAATATCTTCCGAACATTTCATAAGGGCCAATACCGTTTAACTGTTTGGGGAATAGCGATTCCGTCAACACCCACTGCTCCAAGAGACGACCCCTGACCCTGGAAAAAGCAGCTGAGAAACCACTAATCTTCGCTAATTACCACTAATACAACAAGATGTGAGAAATAACGATGGGGACGCCGGTTCACTGTATGGGTGAGGTGCTCAGTCGGGGTAACTTCTTAACCATGATTGTCACTTAGCCAAAATGAGTGGTTCAACTTCCTTTTTTAGGTTCACCCATCGGTCTCGTCCTCCGCTCAGCAGGTTGCCTCAAACATTTGCCTTGCATACCGGACCGACAAAGCTCTAATAAACAGCATCGCCGATGTCGGGCATCGTGACGCTCTGAACATCGACTTTGCATGAATAAGTTACAACTTGAGGGGGTGTCTTGAGTCGCCCCTTTTTCCCTCGTCCACAAGCATCCCCAGGCTCTTTTGCCAGGGTTAACGGAAAGATTCGCGCCCGCGAAGTTCGAGTGATCGGGATGGAAGGCCAAGCCCTTGGTGTCATCTCGCTTGCCGAGGCTATTTCTATCGCTCGTTCCAAAGGAGTCGACCTCGTCGAGGTGGCTCCCAATGCGACCCCGCCCGTCTGCCGTATTGTCGATTTTGGGAAGTACCGCTACGAGCAGGCCAAGAAGGATAAAGAATCCAAGAAACATCAGCACGCCAACAAGGTC
>CANLCA010000022.1 GCA_947487925.1 Verrucomicrobiales bacterium
CCGGGTGACAAGGAAAAACAATCCTTCTTCCGTCAGTGTGCCCCATTCTGTCGCGGCTGCCTTTGCGATGAATTTCGACAATCCAGAGCCACCTGAGGCAACATTGAACCTGAGGTCACATCTCGACATTCGACAATTGATTTGGGGCCATGTCGCGGCCGAGGTTCATGACATGGCCAGACCACCCCCGCAGATTGAGCGGGCGGCGGTGCGGCGGCCCCAAAAGAAATCGAGCCCTTCTGACGACAAGCCAATCGCTTTAGGCGGTCTACGTGGAAGCCATCCAAAGGCACTTCTGTTGATGGCGCCAGGCGGGGTCGGCCACATCAGTCGTTCCCGGTCATTTGAATACCGCCTAAAACGGGGAGGCCAGGCACGTCGGACACTCACACCAAGCAAAAGCCATGACGCCGCCTGCCTGTCGGCGTGCCCCCGCAGTTCAGGGAATTCTTACAACTAGGGTTTTCGAAGGCGGAAGTAACGAGAAGATCCCGTTAACTGCGCTTCCTTAATCTGAATCTCGCTACTTCCCTCGGAAACCCCAGCGACGGGAGTCCAAGCGCCACCCACCAAAGAATCGGCGCTCTCGAGAACGAACCCTGTCGCCGATCCAACCCATGCAATTCGCAACCCACCAGCCGATTTTTGCGCCACCAATTGGGGTGCGACTGGCGGCTCAGGCGCGATGCTATAAAGCCCCACGTCGTCCAATCCCCAATACCAGCTGTCGGTTCCAGCGTGGGTGAACCGAATGCGCACCTGTTTCTGGTTATCTGCTTTATCAAGTCGAAATAGCTCGACCCTCTTCCCATCCGTGGGGCTGTCATTGACCCGGGTTTGAATATGCTGCGGCGAAATGAGCTCCAACGGGGCACGGACAAATGCCCCGAAGGCCCCTCCCAGTTCATTCCCTAGCTCGTCCGTGTAACGCGCCACGTCACCGTGCTCCTGGGTGAAGGTCGCCTGGACATCAACCAGGCCGGAGTCGCCGACAACGACGTCGGGAGAATCGAGATGATACACCACGGGTAGCCAATGCTGCCCTCCATTCACAGAATACTCCACCGCGGCGAGGCTGTCTTGGTTTTGCTCCCAAAGGCTGTGGAAGCTCAAGTAAACAGCCTGCCTCCCGCTCAAATCATAGTCAGGGGTTTCCAGAGACATCACTTGGCTACGCCCTCGCCGATAGCCAGAATCGCTAAACAACATGCGCCCCTTCGCGAGTTGCCTGACCGCGACCCCATTGACAACGGATAATCCCGATGAACGAAGCACGCGTTGATAATCGTTCGCCTCCCCTGCGGGAGTTTCCACATTGCTGTAAGTCAAGAACGTGCCAAGAAACCTGGAAGCCTCGACGACGGTCCAGGTTTTATACGCGGCCGAATCGAGATTGTTAAAGTCTATCTCATCATTCTGAACCTCGGAGTAACTCTTTTCGGTCCAACCCGTGGGGAGTTTGCCTTCGCCTACGCTGTCGAAGGTTTCCAAAAACAACGGGCTCGGCAGTTTCACTTCAGTGTAAGCTCGGACCGTGAAGCTCACGGCTTGCGAATATTTTCCTCCAGCGGAATCAGCGAAGCTCAATTTGAAAATGTGCTTACTGGCGGAGGGCAGCGCCTTATCGGCCAAGTAGGTGATGAACAATTTGTCGCCCTCCGCCTTCATCGCATGCGGAACTTTGACATCATCCAAGGTAAGTTCCACCGAGGTCGCGGCGACCTTGAGAGAGGCGATGGTCACGGTTGCGGAAAACGCCGGCCCCGGGGGCGCGTCGACGGAATCGTTGGCGGGCTCTATGGCGGTGATTCGAGGCGTGTCATTGGCGCTGACCTGGACTTTGAAAGTCTCTCCAGCCAATTGAGTATACCCATCGTTTTCTAGCAAATAAGCAGCGTAATTCCCCACTTTACTCAACCCTCCACGAAACAAAATCGTCCCTTGAGCTTGGCCCGCCGCGCCCGTTCCACTCCCATCCACGTAAAACCAAAGGGTAGATGCCTGGGTCCCAGGAACCACGCCTTCAGGATAGATGCCGATCCAATCCTTCGGGTTGGCTGGACCGTTTGCGAAGGTGATCGAAATGTTTTCTCCAGGCTTGTAGACACGCTTATCGGAATGCACAAACGGCGCGGATGGTTCAACTATCGTGAAGGAGGTTTCCGCCAATATTGTGTAGCCATCGTTCGCGAGCAGATAGGCGTACCACTTGCCCGCAAAGCTGAGTCCCGTGGGAAAGGAAACTTGACCCTCTGTAAACCCGGTGTTTCCGCCGCGGGTGTTGTCAACGTAGTTCCAAAGAGTGGAGCCTTGGCTTCCAGGGACCACGCCTTCGGGATACACGCCGACCCAATCTTTCTTCGCTCCTGGTCCGCCAAAAAACGAGACAACAATCGGATCTCCAGGAATATAGAAGTCGTGGTCGGCAGTGATCGACGCCGACTGGGCCAAGGCGTGCGCACTGAGAACCACCCAGAGCAGGACAATGGCGTGCTGTGTCGATCGAACACTCGTTTGTAGCGGATGATGTTTCATAAAGATTGGGGTTTGAGACATGGGAGAATCATTCAGGAGAGCAAACCACGGGCTGGGTTGTGGGGGTGCCCAAGTTCACCCACTCGGTCACCAATTGTTCCCCTTCCGCGGAGGTCAGCGATACCCATTCCGCGTCTTGGACGCGCTTTACAAAGCGAAGGGACTGGGCGGCGCCACGGTTGACCCTCGACGCGACCCCCGCGGCTTTGGCGGCCATCAACTCTTGCTTAAGTTCAGGGGAATACATTTCCAAGTAGGCTACCTTCCACGTCGCTTTGTCTTTGGGTTGGCCATTCGTGGAAACGACCACCGCGCGCACCCCGTCTTCGAAGGCATCATTCAACCCACGGATCGGCGGGACGAGACCGCGATCCGCAACAAATAGTTTTTTCTCGCTCAGGTCATAAAAGAACGACTTTTCGGAAATCCCCGAGTCGTTGCGCAAGAACGACCAAAACAAGAGCGCCGCGACGCCAAACAAGGCAAAAGCCGTCATCAACAGCGCACAGTTTCGTCGGGTCCAACGCAGAGTTCCGCCACCGTGGTCCGTAGTCATTTTTCCGAATGGATCGATCTCAATGGGGATCCGATTTCGCGGACCACCAACATTCGTTGGTGTTACAAGGAATCCGACCTGGATCGAGGCTTTCTCCGTGCCCATCCGCGAAGACGTAGTTGGAACGGCGGCTGTGGCGAACAGATCCTTTATCGCCTTGGGCAAGGCGATTGAATCCAGGCGCGTTGGCAGAACCTAACTCCTTCCAAATCCACCAGCGATCCCGGGGCCAAACGCTGTTGACATCACTATGGCCATCCCCAAACAGCAGAAGCCGTGAGGCGCTTTCCACCGTCGGCCACCGGCATAAATTGTTTTCGTATCCCTGGGGGCGTCCGAACGGGGGAGGCGCGCCACCGGCTTCCCAATGCACATTCACAGCGCCGATTCCGCTTGGAATATCGATCTCGGCATCGGTGGCCTGACCCAGCAGCCACTTGCTGCCAGGGCCTGCTTTTTGCCCCGCGCGCCTCGCCATCGCATAAGACTCCTCTTTCTCCACGGGGCAATCGTAAACTTGGGGATTCTGGCTGACGTAACTGTAAAGGTAAGGGCGCCAGGAGGTTTCTCCTCCAGTGATGCGGGCTTGGATGGGAGGGAACCACTCCTCGTTGTCCCCGGAATAAAGATGGGTCGCAACCCCCAACTGCTTGACATGATTCAAGCAATAAATCGCCTGGGCCTTTCCTTTGGCCTTGCTCAGGGAAGGGAGAAGCATGGAGGCCAACACGGCAATGATAGCGATGACCACCAGAAGCTCGATCAAAGTGAAAGCTAGGCGGGTTCTCAGGAGCGCAAAGAACCGACCGGTTCCAAATTCATTTCCGCGTTGATCCACTCGCACGAAGAGCGACCTTGGTTCAGAGTTTCGACAATTGTGCATCGCGAAGGAAACACTTGCAAGAAAAGAGCGTCCAAGACCTGGTCTGTGCAGAAAAGACCGAGACGATCCTGTGAGGCTGACGATCTACTGGTGAATTGTGGTTGGGCTTCACCGCCTCTTCCCGGATACCGCGTTTTGGTCGTGAACCGTCTAACTCGACCGGTGGGACTTTCACCTGCGAGGTAACCAACTCCAACAGCGCACGCATTCACAAGTTCTTGATTGCTGAACAAGCAGCGCGGCGTCGGAACACCAGGCCTTACCGACAACAGCATGGTAAGGACCGATTCCACTCGGTCCCTAACATTTCCCTCGCACGCTCGCCAGACGAGAACAAGTGGGACCCGGTGAGATGGACCCTTATCAAAGCGTTCGCCTTCATCGGCCCGTTCACACCATCGGGCGACAACGGTCGCAGTCGACTTGTGAATTCGCTGACAAAAACCCTTCGTCCTTGTCCCAATAGCTCAGGCGAGCTAGCCTCCGATTTGAACTTCACAGTCACGACAGGCCGGACGAACTCTCTTCGAGATCATGCATTCAGCGGATCAGGCAAAGACGAGCGTGCCCTTCGCCACCACGCACTGGAGCGTGGTCCTCGCCGCGGGCAATCAGGGCGACCCTGATGCTCGCCAAGCCCTGGAAACCCTCTGCCGAGCCTACTGGATTCCAGTTTATGCGTTCCTCCGCCGCCGCGGCCATGCTCCCGCCGACGCCGAAGACTACACCCAGGGTTTCTTCCTGCGGATTCTCGACCGAGGCGTGCTGTCCAAGGCGGATCCAGATCGCGGACGCTTTCGTTCGTTCCTGCTCGCTTGCCTTAATCATTATGTAGCCGACGAGCGGGACAAAGCCCGAGCGGCGCGGCGAGAAGGAGCCCGGCCGCTTTCTGGCATCGACACCAACGCCGCGAACGAGCGTTATCTCAGCGAACCTGCCGACACCAACAGCCCGGACCGCCTCTTCGAAAGAAAGTGGGCGCTCGCCGTTATGGAACATGCGATGGAAAATCTTCGCGAAGAACACCGGATCGCCGGGCTATCGGCCGAGTTTGAAGCCCTCCGTGAATTCCTTGCCGGCTCCTCGGAACATCGTGACTACGAGCAGGCCGCCGCTCGAACCGGTCAATCCCCAAATGCCGTTGCTGTCGCGGTCCACCGGCTTCGGCGTCGATACCGCGACTTCGTCCGACGGGAGGTCGCGGCCACGGTGGCCAACCCGGACGATCTCGAAGCCGAGATGCGCCACCTGCTAGGCATACTTCGGGAATAACTGCCCAAGCCAACAGGAACCGGCAGTTGAATCCAATGAACCGTCGATGCACGCGGATAAGAACCGATTTCGGAGAGAGTGTTTCCAATTCGCGTCTCTTAGCGTTCATTCGCGGGCACTCACCTGATCAGTGTGCTTCGTGACATGCTGCTAAAAAAAGACGGTAATATCTTTCACTGGATTCCGTAGAAGGGGTGAAAACTAAATTCAGACCATGAACACCTCGACAAATGCCACTTGCCCGAAATGCGGGGCCGCCATGGCGCCGCAAACGAAGGATCCATCCGCGCTGCGGGGTCTCTGCTCCAAATGCCTCTCCCTCGTTGCGTTCGGTTCCGAGATCGACAGCGATCCCACCATTATGTCCCTAGCCAGCGAACCTGGTTCGGCTGCCACGGAACCGGCCTTGGCCTCCCGCGTTCGTTACTTCGGGGACTACGAACTCGAGGATGAAATCGGGCGTGGCGGTATGGGGGTGGTTTATCGTGCCAAGCAAATCAGCCTCAATCGCACTGTGGCTGTGAAGATGATCCTGGCGGGTCCTTTCGCGGGGAGCGCGCAACGCCAGCGGTTTCAGAACGAAGCTGAAGCCGCGGCTCACCTGCGACATCCCAATATCGTTGCGATCCACGAGGTCGGGGAGCACGACGGCCGTGGATATTTTTCGATGGATTACATCGAAGGACGCTCCCTCGCCGAGGTTTTTCGAAGCGGCAAAATGAATGCCGGTGAGGCCGCCACACTGGTCCGAACGCTGGCGGACGCGGTTCACTACGCGCACCAGCGCGGCACCCTGCACCGGGATCTCAAGCCGCACAATGTGCTGGTCTCAGGGGATGGCGCGCCGCACATCCTTGACTTCGGCCTCGCCCGTCAAATCGACGGCGGCACCGACCTCACACGCACTGGCGACGTGATGGGCAGCCCCAATTACATGCCGCCCGAGCAGGCTCAGGGACAGCTCTCGGAACTGGGGCCGCCAACCGATGTCTACGCCCTCGACGCCATCCTTTACGAGGCTCTCGCCGGCCGAACTCCGTTCAAGGGCGAAACCGTGACCGAGGTGCTTCGCCAAGTGATCGAGCAAGATCCCGCGCCGCCGTCGCGTTGGAACCCAAACATTCCCTCGGACCTGGAAACCATTTGCTTGAAGTGCCTGGAAAAACGTCCCGAACGACGCTACCACTCGGCGCGTGCGCTGTCCGACGATCTCCAACGGTTCCTTAACGTCGAGCCCATCCTGGCAAAGCCCGCCGGAAATCTTCGCAAGACCTGGAGCTGGTTTCAGCAAAACCCCTGGAGCTTCGCCGCTGCCTGCGGACTCATGGTCCTAGCGCTTGCCTGCCTGGCTTACGGACTCTGGGAAAAATCCCGCCACCTCGCGTGGCATCTCAGGGCCGCAAAAGACTCCGCAAGACCGCTATCGGAATCTCCCGCGCTCCTCTTCCTGAAACTCTTGCCAGGTGTGTGTTACCTCCTGTATTTCGCCGGAAAGTCTTTCCGCAAAGTTCATCGCGACCGGCTCGAAGGCCGGACCCATGTGTCGGACATGTCTCTCATTCGGTACGCAAGTTTCGGCGCCGCCGGAACCGCCTTCGGAGTGGGTTACCTGCTCCTGCAGATCCGCCACTGGGCCTGGTCGGAATCCATGTCTTACTTGATCAGCGTCGAACTCGTTGGGGTTCTCGCCGCGCTCCCATTGATTTGGATGGGTTTTCGGATGATTTGGGAAGGTGTTGGCATGCATGACACGTCGCGATTTCGCGGGATCGTGGATCAATCTCTCGCCAAGGAAGTCGCAAGCGAATGGAGTCGGTGGCCGCTGCTGAAGTTGGTCGCGTTCGCGCTTTGGCTCCCCTTCGCGGTCGGGTCGACCGCTCTCTGCGTGGCGCTTTGGGCGTTCAAAAGCACTGTCCCGGAGTTCGCGAGCGGGGCCTTGGGAATCCTCTTGTGCGTCGGCTTCTCACTTTGGACGTTCCGGGTTTTTCGGGAACGGCGGCGTCTCCTGACGAATGTCTTTCTGCCGTTTTGTCTGGGCCTCTCCTTAAGTGCCATTGGAGCCGTCGCCTGGAATCTGGAGATGGTATCCAGCATCTTCGGTTATTCGATCATGAGTTTCCTTGTCGTCGCGCCAGGTCTGATGCTTTTCCCACGGTTATGCGCAGGGTCTTCCACAACCCAAGGCAGATTCCCGGTCAACCCGTGGCTTGACGCCGCGGTGGGCGTCGCAACTGTGGCTGTGTTGCTCGCGCTCTTCCACGGCGTGGAAAACTGGCGCGGGCGCCGTGTTTTGGATCGCTCTCTCGCGGACCTGACCCGTTCGCGCGTATCGCTCGATTCCGAAAGGGCGACCCAAGCCCAGGTCGCGGACACCGACAACACGATGGCTCAGCCGTATATGCGGCGTTACTTTGTTGGCACCCAGGATTCGCGGCGCAATCGCGAAGTATTCCCACCCATTCAAATCCTCCGATCCTTGGCCGATCAAACGCTCACGGTGTCCGCCCTTCAAAAACTGGAAAAGGCTTCCTTGCAACGAATCCTGACCAGCTATGCTTCCTACCAAACCGATTTTGACCAACTTGAAGCGGCTCTGGCCAAACCGTTCTGCGAGCTGCGAAGCTTCTCACGCGACTTGCTCGAGATGCCAATCCCGAATTTTGCATCGTTTCGCACGGCCGCCGAGGCCTATGCCGCGCTCGCTAGAGTCCAGTTAGTCATTGGTGAGCCAGCCATGGCGCTCAAAAATCTGGAAACACTCTGGAAATTGCGCCAAGCCGTCGAATGCAATCGCCCTCTACCGTTGGTCGCAGCCATGTCACAGGTGGCCATCTCAGGGCTTGGCATCCAGGTTATCGAGGAGTCCCTCGTGGCAGAGCTTTGGCAGGAACGATCCATACAGTTCCTTCAAAAACTATGCGCCGATGCCGACGTTTTGGGCTCGGTATCCTTTTCGATGCGCCAGGGCGAATGTGCCGCTCTCGTTGATTTTTTCCGGTACCGGTTTGAGAAGCTTGGCTGGCTGTCCGTCTTTTCCACGGATCCGGTCGAGAAACTCTCCTGGATGGATCGTCACTCACTTGTCGATCTGATCATACCAAAGGGTTGGATGGATCAGAATTGCGCGAATTACATACGCCTGACCCGCGCTGGGGGGTGGGGGGGCTTGGATGAGTCTTCCACGCAGGTTGATGCGAAGGCCATTGACAGCGGCCACGAGCAGGTCCGCCACGAAATGAACAACCCCTCCTTCAAACCTTTTTATATGTTCAGCAATCTGGCGATGCCCGACTTGAAGAAGGCCCTCAGGATCGCCACCCGCCGTCAAGCCGCGATGGACCAGGGCTACCTGGCTTGCGCGTTGCGGCAATTTCAGACGGCTCGAGGGGAATACCCGGAAACCTTGGATGAGCTGGTCCCCTCATTTGCCTCTCGCATCCCAACGGATCTTTTCGACGGCAAACCCCTCCGTTACGAACGGCTCGCCCCGGATCGGTTCCGGCTCTATTCCATCGGCTGGAATTCCAGGGATGACGGTGGCGAGCCGGAGAAAGAAAGAGTCGAGTCAAATCGATGGAAAGCCGACCAAGGCGACTGGGTTTGGGGATCAACCCCTGAGTCTGGAAACTGACCTTCAGTCTTGAACCCCCATCCATCCATCTTCTGTCGGGTTAAATCGATCAAGTCCCCAAAAATCTGGCTCGCCCCGATCACTCCGACCACACTGTCGGCCCGTCCGCTCACCAATTGGTAACCTTAAAACGGCAGCTGCATTCGAGGAAAGAAGGGAAACCGCAGATGGACACAGATGACATGGACACCAAAACCGGTCGTGTAGAACGTTTTCTATCCTTGGTTAAAAGGCTTGGCGGTTAAATCCGGGTTCGGCGGGAGCCTCACTCCACTCTGCGGGGAAATGGGGCTTTTTTTCGCCCGTAGTCGCCAGCGCGATGCCAGGATTCGCGCTCGCCGCCAAACAACCACACCCAACAATTTGAAAACCCCCTGGGCAGCGAAAACACCTACCCCTGTCCCTCTACGTTCTAGTCCCTTATGGTTTTGGTTGTTTATTTAGTTTTCCGGGGTGGCGCGACAGGGCTTGGCGGGCGTGGGCATCATCCGGCTCGAGTGGCCATGGCGTGTAGGCAGCGCGCATGACAAGTTGATAGCGTTGATCAACACGGCATTGTGGAATCGCCCATTGGAAATCCCACGCGGGGCAGCCGTTGCCGCCGCCACTGGGTGATTGCGTCAATCGCACTCCATCCCGCGCGCGGAAGAACTGTGCCAACGCCATGCCGCGGCAAAGCCCGTAATACCAAGGCTCGGAGTAACGATGCCCGGAGAAACCAAACGGCAATTCCAGCGGGAATGGTTCGGTGTGCGGAAAATCCCGATGGTCCAGGAGTGCTCGGTGCGTGGCGTTCGCACCATGTTTGGGTGTGACGCCGCGGATCCATCGTCCAGCGCCAGTTTCTCCTTCGGTTTGCCCGAGGAAATGGATATCCAGTGACTCGGGCCGGTCAATATAGCTGGCCCAAAAAAACAGCAGATAGCCATTTGCCCAAGTCGCACGGCGCGGAATGCATTCGAACGTCATTTCGATTGCGCCATCCGAGCGTAACTCGAATCGATGGCAACTCTCAACGCCGTAGTACGGCGTGGGCGCCTGGTAAAGCTCCGCCACATGATCGTTGACCACCCGCAATTGCATGGGGAAGTTGCGCGGCTCGAACAGGACTTTTCGCTCCTGAGTTGTGCCATCAATGATGTGTTCAAAATTCAGTCCGGCGTAAGACGGCACGAACAGATTGCGCCGCTGGCGAGAGTGCTTGAGCGATGCCAGCCCGCTGTAACCCGCGCGGTGACCGGGCAACACGGAATCATCCACGGCGCGATGGTCAACCACGACCGCTTCGATCTCCCCGCGCTTGAGCACGACGTAAGGCAATTCAGGGGTGGTGTAACGAATGCGCGCGTTCGAGAGAGAGGTCCGCGGCGGCGGTTCCGCTCCGGAAAGTGCGTGGCTTGAACTCAGGTTTAAGCCAATCAGGAGAGCAAAGATCCTGGAATTCATTTCTGGCATGTTGGTGATCGTTCCCATTCTGCGAGAGGCGTGAGAGTCTGGCAAGACTTCGCGAGCCGTTCTAGAATCCTTGAACTTAACAACGGAAGTTGAACCACTAATTTTCGCTAAGTGACACTAATGTTGAAGAATTTACTCTGACTGAGCACCTCACCCATACAGTGAACCGGCGTCCCGATCGTTATTTTCCACATCTTGTTGTATGAGTGATGATTAGCGAAGATTAGTGGTTTCTCAGCTGCTTTTTCTAGGTTGAATGCCAAATCAGGAAGTTTCTTGGTAATTGTCCCGCGTAAGAGTGAGAATGCGAGTCACTGAGATGTGCCTCAACGCAAGATTATGCCGCTGTTTCGGTTGACCAATCGGGTGCTTCGAATCGTCGCCATTTCGACTTTGGTTCCTTATCGTTTTCCCAGCGCTCTTTCTTGTTTCAATCCTTCTCCAACATCTTCACACCACACAATAGAGAGGGCTAACGCTCAAGATGGCATTCAGCGTCTTGCCTTCCGTTGTTGCGACGAAGGCCAGGTGGCTGCCGTCCGGCAAGATCGCTGGATCACGAACAGACGGGCGGTTTCGTGCGCGACCGGTTCGTGGAGCGGATTACTTCACCGTGATGACTCGCTCAGCGGTGTGGCGGTCGCCATTAATATCCGTCGCGCGAACAGACAGCGCATGGACTCCAGGCTTGGTTTGCTCGGGCAGTTTGCCCTTCCACAAATGAGGCGACTTGATGGGCGCCGAGAGCTGACGGTACGGCGCCGCGGGTTTCTCGGGCTCACGCTTTCTGGCGGCCACATACGACGGATCTTCCTCCAACACTTTGTCGAGCCGCTTCCAACTTCCCCTTCCATTCCATCGAACCTCCACCACCGACTTTTCGTACCCATTGAAAACATTGACATAAACGTCGGTCGCTGAGGAATCCGAGGCGAGAATGGATTCGGGAGCCATGATGTTCATTTGGTAATCGGCGGGGCGCCGCGAGGCTTTGAAATCAACTTTTACTCCCCGATCTTTGAAAGTGAGGACGGCATAACCGTTCGGTGCGCCGTCACGCATCGTCGTATGAGGGATACCGAGTTCATCTGGTACGCCCGTGAACCAGCTTCCGCAGACCGTCACGGTGACGATATGATGGTGTGGTTCCGGGCCAAGCCATCCGTCTTCGCGCTTGATAAGCCGGTGCTCCTGCCAGTGTGTGTGCCCTGAAATCGAAACGCAGTAGGGCCGTTTCTCAATCAAACGGTAAAGGCTCTCCTTGTTCGTCAAGTCGTTCAGCGGAATGTGCATCATCAAGACGACGAGTTGCTCCTTGGCGGTCGTCGCAAGGTCGTTTTTGAGCCATTCCAATTGAGTTTGTGTGATTCCACCCTTGTAACCGCCAGTGCCTGCACGGTTCGTCGCCCCACCCCAAATCACGTCGTCCAAAGCGACGAAATGCACGGGACCGTAGTCGAAGGAATAATAGTTCGGTCCGTAAATCCGGCTCCACGTTTCGTCTGAATCCTGATCTCCCGCCACGTCGTAGTTCATGTCATGATTGCCGATCACGTTCCACCAAGGAACTCCGATCAGAGCGATGGTCGCGTTCAAGGGTTCCATGACGGAGAGATCGTCGAAAACCACATCACCCAAAGTGACGCCAAATCTGGCTGCGGTTTTCCCAGCGAGTTCTTCAACCGTGTCGTGGGCAATGTATTCCACTTCGAGCAGATCCCGTGGCTGTGTGTCCCCAAAGAACAGAGCCTGAAAAGTGTCCGGTTCAGATTGCTTGAAGAGCGGGAAATCGATGGAAGCGGGGAGGGGGCCGGTCGGCTTCACGCCGCCATATTTGACTGGCGGCGAACCGGAGGGTTTGTGAACGTAATAAAACTGAGGCAAGCCGTGTTGGTTGGTGGGTGTCATCCATCCTTTTGGCTTCACAACAAAGAATGTCGAATCTTCCGTCGACAGCAGCTTCCAGCGTCCCTGAGAATCGGTCCTGACAACGTCGCGCTGATTTGAAACGCGGACTCCAGGAAGTCCGGGCTCGTTGCGATCGCGCAGGCCATTTCTATTTTTGTCGTGGAAAACCGTTCCGACGGCGTGGGGGGCCGCGTTCGAAATCCAAGAAGAATCCGAGAACAGAGTGAGAAACAACGGCAGCCGAGCCATTAGCTGGATGATCGGCCTCGGGAATGATAATTTTTTCATGATTGGCGATCCGAAGAGTAATAAACTTTCGAGCCACGCCAAGCCCCGATTCTCTGAATAATCCTTCAAATGGCAGTTGCCCAAGGCGAATCTTCGCAAGATCCTGGCGATACAATCTTTCCGAACCACTCACAAGATCCACAAGGGATAAGCCTATCTAAGCGCCATTCTGATCTGAGCCTGCTTGATCGATCAAATGCTCGAAGCCAAGTAGGTGGCCCAGTTATTTCTGATAAATTAATTATCTCAAACATTCATTGCGAAAAAGCCACGAATCCAGATCCCAGTGAGTCCCTCATCACTGGATGCAGGCCGTCCGCCCAATTTACAGTTTGCCGTGCTCTGGGAGAGCTGGGCGACCGTCTAATGCTTCGCGGGTTTCGAAGAGGGAGACCCCAGCATGACACGGTCCGTATAAGCGATGCCCAGCGCGGAAAGGATGAAAACGCCG
>CANLCA010000023.1 GCA_947487925.1 Verrucomicrobiales bacterium
GCCGACGCCTGCCGGGAGGCAGCACAGAAAGCTGCCAAAAAGTCGCGGGCCTTGGAAATTAAGCCACACAAATGATCTTTAAACGGCTGTGGATCGCGGTAAAGATTGACAACGACCTGGATGAGAGAGGTTCGACGAGGAACAATTCAGTTTTTTTATTCATCCGGTGGCCTACTTGGAAAGACTTTATCGCCACAACCGCTTCGTGAATATTCATCCCGGACAACTACCCTTTTAAGATTGAAAGGCAGGTTCGGAGTTTTTGAGTCATTGCCGCAAAATAGGATTTGACCTGCGCAGTGAACTTGTTTACTGGTGGTGGAAGTGAATCGGATTCAAGACAATCTGCTGCTGAGTTCTCTGTTGCTGTTCGGCAACACGGCTGCTGGGTTGTAATCTGATTTCAAAAATTTCTCAACCCCGCTGCCGCAAAGGCCGCGGGGTTTTTTGTTTCCAAAACTCACCACGGCCTCGAATCAGTGAAAGTTCGGAGAAATCAACTAAAGAAACAAAACTTGCCGACAACAAGGCATAACATCGACGATGCATTGGCGCTCTCCCGCCCGGAAGCGTGCGTGCTTCACCCAGGCCTATGAATAAAAATCGACTCCGCATTTTCGACACCACCCTCCGCGACGGCGAGCAATGCCCCGGCGCATCGATGAACCTCCGCGAAAAACTTGAAGTCGCCCGGCAACTTGCGCGGCTCAAGGTGGATGTCATTGAAGCGGGCTTCCCCGTGATCAGCGAAGGCGACTTCACAGCCGTGCAAACGATCGCCAGGGAGATCAAAGGCCCCATTATCACAGGTCTTGCGCGGTGCGTCGCCAAAGACATCGACGCCGCTGGCGAAGCAGTGAAACCCGCCGGCAAACGCGGACGCATCCACGTCTTCCTCGCCACCTCGAAGATTCACCGGGAATTCAAGCTCAAGAAGGCCAAAGACGAGATCATCCGACTCGCTGTCGAGGGTGTCAACCGCGCTCGATCCTTCGTCGACGATATCGAGTTTTCCCCTGAAGACGCCTCGAGAACGGAGCCCGATTTCCTCGTCCAAGTCTGCAGGGCCGTCATTGACGCCGGTGCTACCACGGTCAACATCCCGGACACCGTCGGTTGGGCCGTGCCCGAGCACTACGCTTCGCTTATCAAATATCTCCACACCGAAGTTCCCGAGTTCCGTTCTGGTAAGGCAATTATCAGCGTCCATTGCCACAACGATCTCGGATTGGCCGTCGCAAATTCCCTCGCGGCTGTCAAGGCCGGCGCCCGACAGGTCGAATGCACCGTCAACGGCATCGGTGAACGGGCCGGGAATGCGGCCCTTGAGGAATTGGTGATGGCTCTCCAAACACGGGCAGACTACTTCGGCAACATCGAATGCGGCATCCAGACGCGTGAAATTGTCAAATCCTCCCGGCTTGTATCGCGCATGTGCGGACTCTTGGTCCAGCGCAACAAGGCCATTGTCGGTGAAAACGCCTTCGCTCACGCCAGCGGCATTCACCAGGACGGCATGCTCAAGAACCGGAATACCTACGAAATCATGGACCCACAGGTTGTCGGGTGGGGTGAAACTGAGCTTCCGCTCACCAAACACAGCGGCCGCGCGGCCGTTGCTGCTCGCCTCAAGGAAAAAGGTTTCAAAATGTCCGAGGAGGATACCGCCGCCATTTTTGCTCGCTTCAAGGAGATTGGGGATAAGAAGAAGTTTGTCTACGACGATGATTTGGTATCCCTTGTCGAAGGCCACATCACCGAAGTCCCCGAAACGTGGTCCCTTGATTATATCAGCGTTTCCACCGGAAACACCACGGTTCCCACCGCGACTGTTCGTTTGCGATTTGCCGCAACCACGACTCCCGCCACCAAAACGAATAGCTGCTTCCAGGATGCCAGCATCGGGGACGGGCCGGTCGACGCCGCGCTCAAAGCCATCGACCGGCTCACAAACACAAAAGGCAAGCTCATGGATTATTCCTTGCGAGCCGTCACTCAAGGAATGGACGCGCTGGGCGAAGTCACCTTGAAAGTGGACTTCGGAGACGGAAGCCTCACCCCAGGGAAAGGTGCGAGCACCGACATCATCGAAGCCAGCGCCAAAGCGTATCTTAACGCCGTCAATCGACACCTCCTCTCATCTCGCGAAAAAACACCGAAGAAATAGCCTCAACGAAGATGAAGCGCGACGCCTCCACTTGTTCAGCGCCAAAAAGTGTCATGGCATTCGGGGTCGGCGCCTTTCCCCAGGGCATCCTCAAGGTGCTCCGGGAAAACGGCGTTGCCGTGTCCTCTTACCTCACACGAGACTATGGTCATTACCCTCCTTCGCTCGAAGGCCCTTGCTACGGCCATCGGGATTTCCCAAACCCATGCGAATTGCTCAAAAAACACCCCGTTGATGTCATCATCCCACAGTCCATCGATTGGGCCCAACGACCTTGGGCGGATGAGCTCATGCGATGTGGGACGCCCATATTCTGCCCCACAGGGGAGGGGTTGCGCCTTGAGCGGGATCGCGACTTCGCGCGCCGGCTTTGCCAGCGATTCAAAGTTCCCTTCCCGGCCTCACACGTCGCGAGAAACCGCCTTGAAGCGGAAGAAATCGTCACACGTGACCCTCGCCCCTACGTCCTCAAAAACCCCCTCTGTTCGCCCTTCAGTCCTGTCCATACTATTGTCTGTGAAACCGTGGACGACACCCGCGCTTGGCTGGAGCGCATCGATTACGCAGAAGGCGTGTT
Source organism: Verrucomicrobiales bacterium (assembly GCA_947487925.1). Classification (GTDB taxonomy): domain Bacteria; phylum Verrucomicrobiota; class Verrucomicrobiia; order Limisphaerales; family F1-80-MAGS106; genus F1-80-MAGS106. The sequence goes on from CANLCA010000023.1 coordinate 2,745, forward strand.
CATGCAGGAATATTGCGGCCGAGCGGAAGCCGGGCATATAGCCGTCGTGAGCAACGGTCGCCTCCATTCCCTAGTCACCAACCAGGAGTACAAACGAGCCTTTGACGGCAATATGGGCATCGTCGCAGGGGCTCCCCTCGGAGGCCTCGTTCAAAGAGACCCTCAGGACCGGTATGGGATCGCCAAAGATCTGCTGGTGCCACTCTTGCCTTGGTTCCAGGAAGTCGACTTTCACGGCCCTGTCCAAGTCACCGCAATCTGGCGTGACAATCAGTGGAACGTCCTTGAATACAACGTCCGGATCGGCATCACATCAGGCCCTATGATCCTGCGAATGTTGGAAGATCCTGCCGGGATGCTCTGCGGAGTTTCCCGAAACTCCGCGCTCGACCTCCGATTCAAACCCGGACTCGACTATGGTTGTTCTATTACTCATGCCGGATATGGTTACCCCTATGTCCAATTGCAAGGACCTCAGTTGCCGATCGAAATCCTCGGCCAACCCGATTGCGATATCTACCTCAACGAAGTCGAGTCTCAGGGTGACGGGAGTTTGCGAACGACTGGTCATCGTATCGCTGACGTGGTTTCGTTGGCGAACACTCTCGAAGGCGCGATTGAGCAATGTTACCGCAACATCTCCCGTTTGCGCTGTGTCGGCAGTTACTACCGAACGGATGTGGGTAAAAGCCTCTGGCCACCGATTCCAAACATCCCTGCCTGACTCCCTTCCACCTTCATGGAACGAAAACAATTGTCCCATGCACTCTGAATCTGAAGGCCACTCTTTCCCACACTACCCCCGTCTTGTCCGATGGCAAAGAACGCCTCAGCCGTGTGTGATCGCCATTTTGGTCAACCCGAAAGCAACTTGGATTCAGTGAAGCCCACAGTCCCTTCTCATCCGGCCTGGGCGGAAATCGATCTCAACCGCCTCCGATCAAACTTTCAGCTCATCAACCGTTTCAAACCTCCCGCGGTGGGTTTGATTTCCGTCCTCAAAGATGACGCTTACGGGCATGGTGCGATTGCAGTCGCCTCAGAAGCGTTGGCTGCGGGGGCCTCCCTGCTCGCGCTTGCGACCGTGGGTGAAGCCACAGCCCTGCGTCATGCAGGAATCTCCGCACCCATTCTTCTCCTCGGCCAACGGCACAGCCAAGAGCTGGAAATCTGCGTGCGGGAATCCTTGACGTGCTGTGTGAACGATCTCGAAACCGCATGCCAACTCAACAAGGTGGCGGTTGACCTCGGCGAGATCTGCGACATCCATATCAAAATCGATACCGGCATGAGCCGGTATGGAGTCCGTTGGAACGAGACTCCCGAGCTCGTCAGGGAAGTCTCAAACCTGCCCAACCTTCGATTGCGAGGACTCATGACCCATCTGGCGATGTCCGATGAGAAGGACAAAACGTTTGCCAACCTTCAGACAAGTCGTTTTAGGAGTGTCCTACAAGAGTTAGATGTTGCCGGCATCCGAATTCCCCTGCGCCATGTCTGCAACAGCGGCGGATTGCTCGATCTCCCGGAAGCCCACTTCGATATGGTCCGTCTAGGCCTGCTCCCACTAGGCGTCTACCCATCCCAGGCCTGTCGACGAATCGAAGGCCTCATGCCGGTCATGGCAATCAAAACGAGGATCGCACAGATTCGCACCCTCCAACCCGGGGATACCGTGGGATACGGGATGCGGTATACAGCGACGCAGCCAAGACGCATTGCCGTTCTTCCTATCGGCTATGGAGACGGATTTCCACGGGTACGAAACCAAGGATTCGTTCTGATCCACGGGCGCCGTGCCCCCCTCGTTGGGGGCGTCGCCATGGATGCCCTGACCGTCGACGTTACAGAGATCCACGAGACCTGCCCCTGGGATGAAGTCACGGTGATGGGTGAAGCGGATAATGACGAAATCTCCGTCCATGACCTCGCGCGGATCAAAGGCAGTGTTTCCTATGATGTGCTGACATCCTGGCGCGAACGATTGCCCAGGATTTACCTCAAAAGTTCCCGCAGACTGAACCATGAAACTTCTCTTCTCGGAAGCCAGGGCTGATTATGGCCACTACATATTCCCCTACGCGATTTGGGCGTTTCCAGAGGCTGGTGAAACCCCCTCCGACTGCTTCGAGCGCGGGTTCTTGCCGAGCTCCTACAACCTGGATCGTTTCTACCTTTGCAGGCACGTCCGCATCGGTCTCGGAACCTTCACACCAAGCTCCGAAAACCGACGCATCATGAGGAAGTGTGCCGGTATTGAAGCCACGTTGACACCCCGATCTGAGTTCGCGTTCACGGCTGAAAAGAGAACCTTCTTTAAACAATACGCCGATATCAAATTCGGCAAGGACGTCATGACGCTCGAGAAACTCGATCTTCTGTTCGATTCCAAAATGGCCTCGCATCTGCTGGTTTTCACCGACACAGCCGACGGCCGCGAAGTGGGGACCGTGGTGATGTATATGGAACCGGTCCGGACGGCCTTTTATTATTACGCCTTTTATGACCTGACGTACTACGAACGCAATCTAGGGATGTACATGATGACAACAGCCATCGCTCGAATCCAAGAGGCCGGCATTCGCCACCTTTACCTTGGAACCTGCTACACTCGAAATGCCCTGTACAAAGCACAGTTCAGTGGGGCCGAGTTCTTCTCGGGACTTGAATGGTCTTCCAATTTGAAGGAGCTCAAGCACCTCATCCACCGTGACCAGGGTGTGGCCGATCATCATTTGCTGGAATCCGCCGATTACCGTGGAAAATTCAAGCCCCAAAGTCTCCAGGAGATGGCGACACAAAGCCCTTTCGGCACCCGGCCTTAGGGGGAAACATCTGTACTCAACAAAACGTCGCTATTTAGCTGATGCTGGAGAAACTCCAATTGTTGCGACGATTCGCTCCGGGCAACCGCCGTCTCAAGACAAATGGTTCAACATCCGTTGTTGAACATTATAATTCCGGATCACCCGAATCCTCATGTCACTGCCTTCCAAGGCACTTCAAAGATTTTTACCGCTTTGCGGAAACCTTTGACGTGTTCAGGCGGCAATTCCAAACACCTCCCAGCTAATTCAGGGTCGTGCTCCACCAGATCGTTGTAAGTCGACTCACCCACCACTATTCGTCCCCTCCCTGACACGCCCTCAAGGCGGCTGGCCAGATTCACTTCACGACCAAAGACCGTGTAGTTCAGAATGTTGGAATCAGACCCCATCAGACCTACCGTCATCATCCCGGTGTTGATGCCAGTTCCGCAAGTTAACAGGGGAAGCATTGTCAACAGAGGGTGACCGGATGTCTCCCTCTCAGCGTTCAACCGTTCCCGTTTCCGGTTTTCCAGAAATCGCTCCTGGTTTAACGTTTGCAAGGCCCGTTGTGCCTCGATCGCGGCTTGAACGCAATCCACAGCATGTCGCGGATTCATTATTGGAGCCCCCCAAAACGCCATCACACAATCACCGATGTATTTATCCAGTGTTCCCCCGTGCTTTTTCACCATGTCCGCCACGGTCCCAAGGTAAAGGTTCACCGTAGACAATGTCTCCCTGGCCTGAGCATCAAAGTAAGCTTCCGCTTCAAGGGAACTAAGCTGGCTCTTCTGCACGTATTCCTCGGCCGCGACCTGGATTGAGTCCGTCATCTCCGTAAACCCTCGCACATCCGCGAAAAAGACCGTGATGCGCCGCCTGGATCCTCCCAGGTTCAGAGAATCCGCCTGGAGAAGTTCGGTCACAACCTCCGGTGACACCAGACGATTGAAAACAGATTTCAGATGCCTCTGCGCTCGTTGCTCGAACACAACACGGTAGGTGATCAGGACCACGTGGTTCGTGAGCAGTGCTCCGAACAGGGGAAGAAACATCGGTAGATAATACCGTGTTTGGGCAAATACAATCTGGCTGATACCGACATACGCCAATCCGCTCAAGACCACCGCCAACGAAGCCGTCAAAGCGCGCAGCCGCCAGGTTAATAACGCCGAAAAAACACCCCAACTCAAAATCAAGACAAGCTCCACACGGTCGGAGAAGAATCGGATGAACCTCCCGGTCAACATCGAATTGGCAACGCAGAGATGTTTCGTGACGAGCAATGCTTGATCCTCCAAAGGGGTCGTGCCGTGGTCTGCAATGTTGTTCCCTGTACCGATCGATCCCACAACAACGATCTTCCCCTGCAAAGGCGCCACTCCTACTTGTCTCGATCCCTTATCCGTTTTTTCTTTGTCAGCCTGGCGTCGTTCCGCATCCCAAAGCAACAATTCGATCACACGCGTCGGCTCCCTGTTGACAATGGTATGACTGTCCTCGGACCAATCGATATAAAACAACCCTTCCCGATCCAACGGGATTTCCCGCACCACCCCGCCGGGTCCAGGAATCACGACGCGGTGCGAGAAAGTTTTGGCTTTGCCCAGATCGAGCTTCAGCGCTTTGGATGCCAGCAAGATTCCCATGTGCCAGATTCGATCCGTCCGAAGCGTGAAGGCTTTGCGTGACGTCGTATCCTTGCTGTCTCCTGCCGCGTCCACGTCCAAAGTCCCATCCGGGTTCAATGGGATCTCATGGCTTCCTCCTTCCAATGAAGCGTTCAGAACCAAGGGAGGAATATGGATTCGATTAGAGCTCACATGAGCCCTCGTCAGATCCAATTCCAGAGCTCTCGAGATCGCCACGACGTCCTCGTGCCATACCCGATTCGTCCTGTCGATGTAGGGTAACGCGCGACGCAGCACCCCTAAGTCGGATCGTGCGAAAATATTTCCCAACTGACCACCCCGATCACGAAACACTGCAGCCGGTAAAACGTCCCCTTCTGAAGGTCGCACATCCCCTACAACAGCCAGCACCACGTTGCTTGCCTGCTGAATCGTTGTGGCAAAAAATTCATCCGAAGTGAGATCCAACCCTGTGATGGCTCGCACCGCCTCGGTTTCGGAGGCGAAATCCTGATCAAACAGGATGTCGAATCCCACGCCGAGCGCCCCTTGCGCCGTCATCTCACGCAGCATCAAGCCATACGCAAATCGTGGCCAAGGGATTCGATACTGCAGCTTCTGCGATCCATACCGAATTCCTCCGCTGTTGAGTTGCTGGATCGATCGGTCATCGATGAACACTCCCGTAACCCTCGAGTCGAGAGGTTTCGATTGAGCCGCTGCCACCCTCAGAAACATGTCGTAACTAATCCATTCCAACCCTTCCAAAAATCGGAAACGAACTGATCTGCCCTTCAATTGTTGCGCCAGAACCGTCAAAAGAATCACCATCACCGCCAAGAGCATGGGGGTGGAAACAGCAATGCGAGCACCTCGTTCCTTGTTCTGGGCCGTTGATTGCATTCTGTTCGTCTAAATGAACACAAAAAAACCCAGAGCAGCCTTCGCCACTCTGGGTTTTGTAAAAAACAAACCTTTAGCCTCCGGCACCGGTCCCGGTTCTATTCGCCCCCTGCTCCCCCTGTGAATTCCTATAGTTATCGACCGCTTCATCAGAGGTCTTAGTCGGATCTTGCGGAGGCTGCGGAACGGCGTCCAAATCCACAACCGCCGTGCCCTCGGTCACAACCTTGGTCACATCCGCAATGGTCTGACCGACGTCGGACAGCACCTGGGGCTCTGCCTTCTTAACGCTCTTGCTGCCAGGGTCAAACATCTCCCCCGCGTTCACCACAAAGGTCTGGCCTCCAGAAATCACCACCACTGAACCTGAAATCACGAGAACCTTCCCGTTCGCGCTGATGTCATATTCCGTTCCGCGAATTCCTGCGACACCGTTGGGCGTTTTGACTTCATACTTCGATGCCTGAGCCATCTTCTTCACGTTCCCCAAAATGCGGCCGTCCTTCAAATCAATCCCGGTGTCGATCACGGTCTCAACTCCGGTCTCTTCAAAACTCAGTCTGTCCAAACCCACCTGCGTGTTCTCCGTCACTCGCACGACGGGACCGTTCATGTCCAAAAATAAATCCACCGAGGAGTCTGCCGCTGTGCGAACGACGGCGTTCTGGCGCAATATTGTGCCCACCCGCATCTTTTTCCAACTCCCTCCCCCGTCAGAAAAATCGGCGGTGCCGCGCACGGCTCGGACTACAGCTTTCCCGGCCGCAGCTTGAGCAGACTCGGCGATCAAAATCGACCCCAAAGCGACAGCGCAGGCTAACAATCTAGAAAATCGTCCAACTTGTTTCATAAGTGTTTCCTTAAAAAAATATCGGGTGACCCGTGCTCCCGTGACTCTATGAACACGGCGCAAAATGTCAACTTCGTAATTTCTAAAAATCAAGGCCTGCAGGGAGTCAAAAACTCCCGGGCGAAGCCGTTCACTGAGTCCCTTTCTTAGACTCCAGCAACCTCTTTGTCGAGTTCAGATAATAGGTGGCTATTCTATTGTCCCAACTCTTTATCTCCAAAGATCGTTCAAAATACCCTTTCGCACGCTCAAATTCCCCCGCGTCGTAATGGTGCCAGCCCAGATGGGCCACCAAAAAATGATTGTTCGGATCCAGTTCCACCGCTTTCGCAAAGTACTTTCCAGATTCTTCCCCCTTCCGCCCCAACAAATGAAGGCTCATTCCCAAGCGAACATAGTTATGCGTGTCAAACGGGTTCAGCTGAATCCCCTTCAAGAACCATTCGACAGACTCTCCCGCTTTTCTTTTGGAATCCATCAACCCCTCTCCAGCGATGAGCCGAAGCATCTCCCCAATGGCATAAGCCGTCTCCGCATTCTTGGGATCCACCTTAAACGCCTCACGATAAGCCGCCAGACGAGCTTCACTGGTTCGAGCCGAGCGAGCCGTCCGCAACCAATAAAACTCCGCCGTCCGCTGCTTTCCACGCACACCCAGCCAGACCAAAGCCGCCAAACCCACGACCGTCAACACCACTTTGCCGGCCGTCTTCATCGACACCCAATGTCGGTCCGTGGCAAAACGCAAATGACTCGATAAAATGGCCGCCATCACGACCGCCAAGACGGCATTGGCAGGAATGTAAAAGTTGAAATCCACCACCGCGTGAAACAGCAGCGAAAGAAACCCTATCGCGCTCCCCATCACAAACGCCGATCGATTGCTCGCTTTGGCCTCGAGATCGTTGGAAGCCCTGTCGACATACTTCCACGTTTTCATGAGCCCCGCCGCCATCGTCAGCCCAAACAACCCGATCAATCCCGCCCCAATAATTCCGTAGTCCGTCAGCGCGTTCAGGTAATCGTTGTGAACGTTCGCAGGACGCCATTGGAGCTCTGGTGGCCGAAACCGTATAAATTGCGGGTCGAACTGCGCGGGGCCCAGGCCCGTCCATGGAGAGCTCTGCCACATCTTGAAAGCCGCTTTCCAAATCAACTTGCGGCTGCTGATGTCGTCGGGTGTCCCCGCCGTTACCATTTGGTTGAACCGGCGTTCGATCAAATGGGCTTTCTGCAATCCATACATCGCGCCGGCTCCCAACAAGCCCATTGCCAGCAACGCCGGCAATCGGAATTGTGGCTTTCGCGAAAACCAAATGAACATCACACAAAGTGCCAAGCCGGTTGAAATCCAGGCCCCTCGCGAAACCGTCACGCCAATCCCCACCACCACCACCAGCGTCGCGTAACCCACAAGGATTCGAGCGGAATCCTTCAGCCGGCTCGCTAGCGTGAACGCAACTCCCAACGCCAGAGGTAGTTCGAGAAAACCGGCGAAGTGGTTGGGACAAATGTATGTCGCTGATCCACGATGCGCGAATTGGGCAGGTTTGAACGCACTCCAGACACGGGGGGAATCCGTGATAAACTGGTAGATTGCGTAAAATGAAAGGACCGCGGCTAATCCCACCAACACATTCACCACTAATTGTGTGATTTCCTGGCGGTAAAGGTTGTTCAGGGCGACAAAGAAAAGGACCGTGTAGAGAGCAATTTTGAACCCCTCCTCCCTGGCTGGATACTCGACAGCAGCACCCGGCAACCGTGCCCAGGCATAGGCCGCGAACGCCAGCACGAACCAGCACGCAGGGGTCCAAAGTATCCTCGGTGATTTGGAAACCCATGCCCGGACGATCCATAGTCCCAGCACAGCAAGTGTTAGCCACCAGATGACGAGCAGTCCTAGGGTTTGGACCGCGCCAAAGATTAAGGGGCTCAGGACGAGAATCGCCAGCACTAAGCCGGCAATCCCCCGCTCGCACAAACCGTCCCAACGTTCTCGATCAGGCATCCCCCGCGATAGTAGACCAAGTAATAGCTCAGCACCCGCTCTAGCAGAGGTACTCCCTCGGGTCCGTGATGCGCCCAGTCAGGGCGCTCGCCGCAACCGTTGCGGGCGATGCCAGGAACACCTGGGATTCCTTGTGGCCCATCCTCCCAGGAAAATTCCGGTTTGTGGCACTGATACACTTCAAAGGGGTGTTCATTCGCCCAAAAGTGTCCACAGGACCGCCTAAGCAAGCGGCACATCCCGCGTTCTCTGTCATCTGGACCCCTGCCGCGACCAGAATCTGCCAGATCGTGTGCTCCCCCCATCGCGCCGTCTGCAAATCATGCACGATCTCCGGAGTGGCCGGAACTCCAAAAGTATCAATCACCACACTCTTCCCCCGCAAAACCCTTGCAAACTCCAGAAAATCGGAAGTTTTCCCTCCCGTGCAGGACCCCACATAGGCCCGATCCAGCTTGATATGCCCAAGCTCCTTCGCTTTCTTCCGCTGCCCTGGATCCGGATGACAAGCGACCGTCGGCTCCAATTCATCCAAGTTTAAGACCGCGTCATAAACAAACTTTTCTTCGGCATCCCTTTCCACCGGATCATACGAGGACTTGGTCCCGTTCAACTGGCACCGGTGATCAACAAACGCTTGGGTTTGTCCGTCGAATTCGAAAACTCCATTCTTCCCGCCAGCTTCAATCGCCATGTTCGCGACCGTCATCCTGTCATCCATGGACAAACTCGCAACTCCGGACCCGTCGAACTGCATCGCCCGATACGTCGCTCCGTCAAAGCCGATTTCCCCGATGGCATGGAGAATGATATCCTTGGCCATCACTCCTGGCTTCAATTCTCCTTCAAGCCTAAAATGCATCGTCTCAGGCACTTTGATCAATAATTTGCCGGTCCCCATGACAAACCCCGCATCGGTGTTTCCTATTCCGGTGGCGAAAAGGTTGAAGGCACCCGCCATGCAAGTGTGGGAATCAGTTCCAAACAACACTTCCCCGGGTCGGGTATGCCCCTTTTGTGGCAATGCGGTGTGGCAAACCCCAGCATAGTTCGATCCATACTGACGCACCAACCCCCCCTTGCTGCTGTCGAAGGCCCACTTGCCGGCGGGATCGTCAATCACATCGTAAAAGTAGGGAAGCCCCTGCTCACGAACAAAATCACGAAGAATATCCACATTCCTGTTGGATCGCGAATCTGCGGTAAAAATGTAATGATCCGGTATGATCACCACTTTTTGCCGATCCCAAACTTTCGCGGACGCGCCGAACTCGCGCTTGAAAACCCCGATCGTCCCTGGTCCGCAGACATCGTGCGTCATCAACACATCCGCCTGAACCCAAATGTTGTCCCCAGGCTCGACACGCGTTTTCCCAGCGGCACGCGCCAAAATCTTTTCCGTTAACGTCATATTTCTAAGCGCCGAGACTAGTCGCGGCTTTTCAGGACTGCAACAGGGGAAATGCAAGACCTGGCTATTCAATTGACGACAGTACCCCCAACCGGTAGTGGTTTGGGTCATGGATGAAGATTATCCACTGGACGAACTGGACTTCGACGGGCGTTTTGCGACGGACGAGGCGTGCCGTGAGTATTTGGAGCGGCTGCGGTGGCC
>CANLCA010000024.1 GCA_947487925.1 Verrucomicrobiales bacterium
AATGCTGGCGGCCATTCCAGGCGTCAGGGATTTGGCTATGACCACGAACGGTTTTCTTTTCAAGTCGAAGGGTTCTGCCTTGCGCGAGGCCGGTCTGAAGCGGGTGAGTTTTAGCCTGGACTCCCTGAGCCCGGAGAATTTCCGTAGAATGACAGGACGCGATGGGCTTTCAGACGTGCTGGAGGGGATTGAGATGGCTCGTTCTCTCCCCTTCGAAGCCGTCAAGATTAACGCCGTCGTGATCCAAGGCATCAACGATCACGAAATCGAATCGCTCGCGGAATTCGCTTTGGGTCGTGGGTTGGTGATGCGCTACATCGAATTCATGCCTCTGGATTCGCAAAAAGTCTGGATGAGAGACCTTGTGGTGTCCGGACACCAGATTCTCGAGCGTCTGAGGACCCGTTTTGATCTGGTGCCTGTCCAGTCCCAAAACCCTTCCGAAACCGCGCAGCGATGGCGCCCGAGGTCGGGCTTTGGCGAGATTGGCATCATCGCTCCGGTCACCCAGCCATTTTGCGGGCACTGCAACCGAATCCGACTGACAGCCGACGGTAAGATTCGAACCTGTCTATTCAGCGTGGGCGAGCATGACATCAAGGGGTTGCTGCGAAGGAAGGAGAGGGACTGGGATCTGGAAAGCCGCCTCCGGGACATCGTAGCGGTTAAGGAAGATCGACACCACATCGGGGAGCCCGAGTTCAAGCAACCGTCCCGATCCATGAGCTGCATTGGAGGGTGATCCGGCGCGAGAGGCTACTTGGGTGCGTCCCGGAACCAGCGGCAAAAGACCTGGCCCAACAATCAGCCTTAAACCGTAAAACGACAGTTGAACATCGTGAAGATTTGCAAAGGCCTGGATGAGAAAGGTTTGACGAAGATAGAGGCCTATCCTTTATGGATCTGGTGATTGATTCGGAAAGACTTTATCGCCAGGATCTTGCGCAGATTTGCCATAGGCAACTCCCGTTTTAAGGAGTGGCTCGTTCTTCGTCATCCCTTTTTCATCCAGGCCTTCGTCAATCTTTACCCTGTCGACTCCGGATTTAAGGTCGGAGCAAGTTGTTTTGATTGCATGCCACGCGCCTATCGGCCTGAGAGGCCTCCTATTCCTTAACGATCTTGAAATCGCCCGTAGCGGAGTCATAGAAGAACTTCATTCCGTGGGGGGCTGGGGGAACATTGGGGATGTATTTCTCCTTCACCAACTCCTTGAGATCGGTTGGAAAGCGCCCTTCGGCGGCATAGAACATCTGGATGTGACGCGACATCGAAGCCGTATCGATCACTTTTTCGGCGGTCCCCTTTGCCTTCCCGACTGTGCCGATGTAATCGACGGGAGCGGTGAGAGGGTTGCCGGAACTGTACGAATTCTCAGGGGGGTTCTTGGTCTCTTGCTTCTTCTTGGAATCGCACCCCGTGAGGATGCCAAGGAGCAGGAGCAGGGCTGAGAACGTTTTGAAGGTTTGCATGGGGAATAATTGTCTCACGAAAGATCGAATGCAACGGTGTCAGGCGATCAATTTCGTGAGGACTTCGCCTTCAACATCGGTGAGTCGGAAATCGCGGCCCTGAAAACGGACGGTCAGCCTCATGTGATCCAGGCCGAGCAAATGGAGGATCGTGGCGTGCAGGTCGTGCACATGAGCTGGGTCTTCGACGGCGCCAAACCCCAGTTCATCTGTTTCGCCGAGAACGCTGCCCGCCTTCACCCCGCCCCCAGCAAACCACATCGTGAACGCGTCAATGTGGTGATTGCGCCCTGTTTTCTCGCGGCTTTCCCCCATGGGCGTCCGTCCAAATTCGCCGCCCCAGATCACCAGCGTATCCTCGAGCAAGCCTCGTGATTTTAGGTCCTGGAGAAGCGCGGCGCATCCTTGGTCGACTTCTAGGCAGACTTTTTCAAGATCGGTTTCCAGGGTTTCTCCAGGCCCCCCATGGCTGTCCCAACTGGAGTGATAGAGCTGCACAAAGCGGACCCCTCGCTCGACGAGTCTTCTGGCCAGGAGACAATTGCGTGCAAAGGAAGGCTTGTTTCCTTCGATTCCGTAGAGGGCCAGAGTGGCCGGGCTTTCTCCGGAGATCTCGATCAGTTCGGGTGCGCTCGATTGCATGCGGTACGCCATTTCATAGGCGGCGATGCGTGTGCTGATTTCCGGATCACCTGTTTCCACTAAACGAGCCAGGTTCAGGTCGCCCACGGTTTCGATGGTTCTGCGTTGGCGGGTCGGACTCACCTCTTCGGGGGTGCGCAGGTTGAGAATGGGGTCGCCGTTGGATCGCAGGGGCACCCCCTGATAGGTCGTCGGGAGGAAGCCGCTGGCCCAATTCACGGCCCCTCCTCTGGGTCCACGGGGTCCACTTTGCAGCACGACAAATCCCGGCAGATCGCGCGATTCGCTGCCGATGCCGTAAGTGACCCACGATCCCAGACTGGGTCTGCCGAACTGTCCGCTGCCGGTGTTCATGAACAGCTTTGCAGGCGCGTGATTAAAAAGGTTGGTCGCGCATGCTTTTACAAGAGTCAGGTCGTCCACACGGGCGCCGGTGTGAGGAAACAATTCGGACACCCACGCGCCCGACTGGCCTCGACGCGAAAACGTTCGTTTGGTTCCCAGGAGGGTCGATCGGTTCTTGAACGAGGAATCCATGAACGCGAAGCGTTTCCCTTTCAGATAGGAATCCGGGATGGGCTGCCCGTTGAATTCGATGAGCTTCGGCTTGTAGTCCAAGAGTTCAAACTGGGAAGGCCCGCCCGCCATGAATAGATGGATCACATTCTTCGCGCGAGCCTTGTGGTGGGTGGGTTTTGGAACGAAAGCCCCGGCCGAATCCTGAGCTGCTGCCGCGAGTCCGCTGCCGCCATTCATGAGCGACGACAGGGCGATGCCCCCAAGTCCCATGCCGCAATGGCTGAAAAATTGTCGGCGTGTTGTAAACCGCAGCCGATCGTTTTCTGAAAAGTCTGGTTCTTTCATGGCTTACTCCCTCGTGATCGTCTCGTCCAAGTTCAACACGACCCGCGCGACCGTCGTCCACACGGCGAACTGGGTGGCGTCGAGGCCGTCTGGGGATCGGATCGAGCGGACATTTTTCGAATCGTGGTTGAGTTCGGCGAATTCGGCCCGCAGCAAGTTGGTGAGCAATTGTATCTCACGGGGTTCGGGAGAGCGGGAAACGCAGCGCCGGAAGGCGTAAGTCAATCGCTCTTGGTCGTTCTCCCCCCCTTCGCGAAGCGTTTTGGACGCGAGCTCGCGGGCAAACTCATAGGCGGCTTCGTCGTTCAAAAGGTTGAGAGCCTGAAGAGGGGTATTGCTGCGAAGCCGGCGAGTGCATGTGCTGAAGGAGTCCGGGGCGTCAAAGACGGAGAGGGAGGGATGCGGTGTCGCGCGGACGAAGAAAGTGTAGAGCCCCCGCCGAAATCGACCTGATCCCACGCTAGGCTTCCACTCGCGATTGACTTGTCCCAAACTCATGACTCCATCGGGCTGCGGAGGGAACACTGGAGGTCCGCCCAGCCTCGGGTTCAAGAGGCCGCTCGCAGACAACCCGACGTCACGCACAACCTCGGCATCGAGGCGTAACCGGCTCTGGCGCGCGATCAAACGGTTGTTGGGATCCTTCACGTTGAGCTCGAGCCGCACGTGTGAGGATTGGCGGTAGGTTCGCGAAGAGACGATCAACCGGTGCAGGGCTTTCAAACTCCAGTCCTTAGCGATAAACTCTGTCGCCAGCCAGTCGAGAAGCTCAGGATGCGAAGGCGAGGCCCCTTGCGTGCCAAAGTCGTTTTCGGTTTCGACAAGGCCCTTGCCAAAGAACTGCTGCCACACACGATTCACCGTCACCCGGGCGAAAAGGGGGTTTTCAGGCGAGACCAGCCAGCGTGCGAAGTCCAGTCGGCTCGGGTTTGGGACCTTTGGAAAGGGATGGAGAACGGCTGGCACCCCTGGGGTCATCAGATCGCCGGGCCTAGTGAAGTCTCCTTTCACAAAAAAATGCGTCTCCCTGGGCTTGGGGAGTTCTCTCATCACCATCGTGGTGTCGATGACGGGTTTCTTTTGTCGCTTGCTGGTGATAGTGGCTTGATGATTCTTGTTGAGCGGCGACTGCTCGATGAACGCGACGAGAACGATACGCTTCTGTTCCTCGTTGCGACGTTCGAATCCCACATCAAAAACGCTTCGAACCTTCTCCGATTGAGCTTGGCGTTGTGCCGGGGTCATGGACCTTTCCCATTCGAGGGATCGTTCAAAGAAAGCGGGGTCCTTCTTCGCTAAATCTTCAATGTCAGCCGCTATTTCCGCTTCGATGCGCGCCGCCTGCTCCACCTGTGCGGGCCGGGCCAGCGAAATATCTGGCTCCTCGGCGCTGTTGAAAAAGGCGAAAAGCCGATAAAACTCTTTTTGAGTGATCGGATCAAACTTGTGATCGTGGCATTGAGCACAGCCGATCGTCAGCCCGAGGAATGCGGTTCCGGTGGTGGCCACCCGGTCAAACACGGACTCGATACGGAATTGTTCCCGGTCAATCCCGCCCTCCTGGTTGATTTGAGTGTTTCGATGAAAACCGGTGGCAATCCTCTGCTCGACCTCGGCCTCGGGAAGAAGGTCGCCAGCGAGTTGCCACACGACAAACTGGTCGAAGGGAATATTCCGGTTCAATGCTCCAACAACCCAGTCGCGGTAAGGCCAAATCGACCGGGGCGCGTCAATGCTGTAACCATTGGAATCCGCGTAGCGCGCGATGTCCAGCCACCAACGCCCCCAGCGCTCCCCATGATGCGGGGATTGTAGGAGTCGCTCGACGAGCTTTTCGTAGGCGTCCGGGGCCGGATCCTTGACGAATGTGTCGAGCTCCGCGGGCGTCGGAGGCAGGCCGATGAGGTCCAAGTAGACGCGGCGTGCGAGGGTCGTGCGGCTCGCGTCTGGGGCCGGATCGATCGCCTCTGTCTCGAGTCGTGTCAGAATGAACTGATCGATCGCGTTTCGCGTCCATCGGGCGCTTTTGACGAGGGGCGGGCTCGGTCTCTTGGGATTCGCGAACGCCCAATGTGAAGGCGTGGATCGTTTGGGAGTTTCCGGGATATCAGCCGACTGAAGGGAGAGGGTCGACGCGACAAGCCAGCACGCAACCCCCCGAAGAATCCGAGTCCATACATGCCTATAAGACGTTCGCGCTGCGTTCAGGGGCACCATCGGGGAATCGGGCTGTTCGAGAAAGAGTTGATTTTCGGGCGTTGTGGCTATTCCGCCCGCGAGTTCGCGGGCGGAGACGTCCCATCGGAACGTCCTGACCTCCATCTCGGTAGGGTTCATCGAAAGGACCCTACCCTTTAGGAGTGCGGAATCAAAACAGTTTTTACTGGTCCGACAATAGCCGGTGTTTGCTGCCCTCTGAGGCACAGAATCCGGATGGTTGGGTTAGGTGGGAGCCGTGCGTGCCGCCTCTGCGATCAAGGACTGTCGTTCGGCGGCCTTGGCGAATGGGTAGTAGACGGCCATGGCGATGACGATCGAAAGTCCTCCCCAAACCGCGGCTTTCCAGTCCCCTCCGGAAACCAGGTAGTGACCGATGATCGGAGGCGTGGTCCAGGGCACGTTGACGAAGGGTCTCTGGATCAAACCCCAGTGCATCAGCAAATAACTGCTGGAGGTCAGGATGAGGGCATTCAGAATGTAAGGGATCATGAAGATCGGATTCAGCACGATGGGGAATCCGAAGAAGATGGGTTCGTTGATCTGAAAAACCTGGGTCGGCAAGGAGAGTCGGCTGATTTTGCGGAAGCCGGGCTCCTTGGAATTGCACATGATGAGCGCCAGAGCAATCGTGGCCCCAGTTCCGCCAACATTCACAAAGGTTGTGAAGAACCCGTAGGCGGTCACATAGGGGAGAGGTTGACCTAATCCTCTAGCCGCAACATTCTCGGCCAGGTATTGGAGAAAAATCGGCGCCACGATGGCATCCATGGCGTTGTCGCCGTTGATGCCGACGGACCACAGAAGGGTTACGAGGAAGGCATATACAAGAATTCCCGGCAATGTGTTGAGGGCAAAAACCAGTGGTTTGAAGGCGGTTTGCACGATATGATCGATGTCCACTCCCAAAACGAATCGAACGAGCCAAAAAACCGTCACGAGGAAGAACAATGGGCTGAGTGAGAGAAACGATTCATAGACGACTGGCGGCACATTCTTGGGCAGTTTGATGACGAACTTTTTGTCCGTGAACAATTTCTGAACACGGACGCAGACCAGGGCGATCAGAATGGCGGTGAAAAGTCCTTTTGACCCAAGAGTGTCCATCGAAAAGGTGAGATCCTCCTGCTTGAGCGAGATCATCAGAAAGACCACGGTGGCCATGGAGGCGCTCACGATGGCTTCCTGTTTGAATTGCCTCCCAAGGTCGTAACCGATGGCAAAACAGACAAAAACAGCAAGAAGCCCGAACGTGGCGGTGACGGGGATTTGAAGAAGCTGCAGGTAAGGTGCGACCACCTTGTCCCAGCCGGTGATCGGCAGGTAAGATAAGATGATGAACAATCCCCCGATGATGGTGAGGGGGACCACCGACACCATGCCCGCGCGCACCGCGGACATGTAGGTGTTCTCACTGACCGCCGTCAGCGCGGGCACGACACGAGCGTTCAAGAACTTGGTGGCCCCGTTCACTTTGCCAGTAGGTTCCTGAACCATGTGTTCAGCTGTTCGCGGTTCTCATAAACCTTCTCGAACGCACGGGCGATATCTTCCGTGTCCGCCTTGGGTCCGAGCAACAAGTTTTGCTCGAGCCAAAGGCACTGTTCCCGGCAGAGGAGGTCGCTGTTTGGGCAATGGATCTTGGAGTAGTCCAGCTTTTTGGAGGTTTTGGGCAGGAAAGGGCCGAAGGCCTTGGTTTGGAACAGCGGTTGGTGGTGCAGGGAAAGGACATAGCCTCCTGAGCAGGGGATGCCTTCGGACTGGAGCGCCTTGATCACGGCGGCGCGTGGCGCACCGAAGGCCTCGCTCACAAGACGCAGCATGAACAGGTGGTAGCTGTGGCGAGTGCAATCAGAGGGACGCTTTTGCGGATGAATGCCGGGCAATTGGGCGATGCGGGACGCCAGGCTCTGGCCGTTGCGGTCCCTCAACTGGGTCTGCGATTCCAGACGATCGAGCTGGCAGTTGAGAACGGCTCCTTGGAATTCGCCCAGCCGGTAATTGCCAGCGATGACATGGTGTTCATACCAGGCGCCTCTCGGGATCCGTCCACAGTTGTGGATGGAGCGGCACGACTCCGCCAGCGTCTCATCGTTCGTGATGATCAGGCCGCCCTCACCGCACGTGAGGTTCTTGCTCGATTGGAACGAGAACGAGGCCATGTGTCCAAGGGAGCCCGCGGGCCGGTTCTTCGTGCTCGCTCCATGCGCATGGGCGGCGTCCTCGATGACAACGAGCTTGTGCTTCTGAGCGATGGCCATCAGGGATTCCATGTCCGCTGGCTGACCTGCAAAATGAACAGGGATGAGAGCTTTGGTGCGTGGTGTGACCAAGGCCTCAACGGATCGCGGATCCAGGTTGAACGTATCGGGGTTGATGTCCGCGAAGATCGGAACCGCGTTGGCTTCCACCACCGCGGAGGCGGTGGATAAAAAGGTGTAGCTAGGAATGATCACCTCATCATCCGCACGGATACCAGCTGCCATGAGGGCGATTCGCAAGGAGACCGTGCCATTGACAACTCCGATGGCGTGTTTGCAGCCGTGCATCGCGGCGAAGCGGTTTTCGAAGAGAGCCACCTCGGGGCCGGCAAGCTTGCCCCACTTCCCGCTGCGCAAGGTGCGTAGCAACCGTTTTTCCTCGGCTCTCCCGAAGATCGGCCATGAGGTGAAGGGGCGCGTGCGGATGGGTTTTCCTCCCAGGAGGGCGAGCTCTTTTGGCATGGTGAGTTTGCGTTCCTTCGATCTGGTATTAGCCGCGAAGTCTCTTTCCCATGTAGATGCAGGCGTCATGGCCGGCGCCGACACGGATCAACTCCCGGAATCCAAGACGGAGATAGAACCCCAATGCGGGAATGTTCGCCGTGCTCACGCCAAGATGAGTTCCGGGAGAACCTCGATTCTGGAGGAGGCTCATGACTTGCTCCAGCATGCGACGTCCATACCCACGCCCCTGAGCGCGGGGCATCAGATCGATGTGCAAGTGAGAGGGATACGATTCGTTGGGCTCCGGGCAGAAATAGTCGGGGTGGTGATACACGTGATAGACACTTTGGACCCTGCTCCATCGTCCTGGATCCCCTTGAGGGGCTGGAAAACGGGCGCACAAAGAGGGGCGCCACTCGGCCTCGTAGCGGGCGAAGAAGGCGTGTGTGTCAAAGGCACCCAGGGCGTAGCCGCAGACGCCTTCCGCATCTTCCAGGATCAGGCTCAGTTCCGGCTCGAAGGCGAGGTATGGGCCGACGAAAATCCGACCCAACGCGTCGGGGTCTTCCCGGTAAAACTCCTCCCCGTCTCTGCCGTAGTCTCCGGTCTTGAGGCAGACATGGTAGGCTCCCCGTTCATCGTCAGGCCGGGCGGCACGAATCACACAATCGTTCATGGGGTCTTCAGATTGGTTCGGAGGTTCTCCTTGGTTTACCGACCCGCGCCAGCGTGTGCCGGTGCGAAGGTGCCATCCGGCTGTTGGACTAGAAGACGCTGCAGTTGCGCGACGATTCCACCGCGGTAGGTGCCGGGTAAATGGAAGTCTGAGGTTCCGGGGATGTCCTGGTTTGGATGCTGAGATTTGAATGCCAGGTAACGCTCCAGCAAGTCCATCTCTTCGCGGAGCTCCCAGAGCCGGCGGCTGAGAGCGTAAAACAGGGGTCGGCGGCGAAGATCGGATAATCGGGCACAGACCTCACGCAACCGGGCTGTTTGGGCTCTGAGTAACGTCGCCTCCCCCGACCATTTTGAAGGATGCGTTGCCAGCAAAGCTTGGGCGGATCTCAGCAGGGTTTTCCCTTCTGAACCCTCTTCGTAGGGGAGATAGTAACAATCTCCGAAAGAAATTAAATCCTCGAGCGTGATTTGACGGCCCACAGTTTCAAAGAACGGAAACCACTCTCTCATCGCTGCGACATAGGCGGCCCGAGCATCCCAGGCTCCACGGAAATGGACGAATTCAGCCAGGGTTCGAAGGGGAACGTAATTTAGAGGAAACTCGGTATTGGGGTTGCACAACAAACCACTCACTTCTCCGCGCAATTCCTGTGGACGTCCGCTGTAGGGCCCGCAGAAGAACCGATGCCCGTCGTAGTCGTTGGCGTGGAGGTTGTCCCAGATCAGTGGTTTACGTCGAAAGATCGCACGCATCATTTGAACGTGAGCGACGGTTATTTCTCGCGAAACAATCTCTGGTCCCGTCCAAAACACGTCGATCTCCTCGAGCAGCTCTCGTCCAATGGTGGCTAGGTAATTCTCTCCGCCCAGCTTGCTTTCCATCATGCGGCCGCAATAGGCGGTGGGGCAGAAAAGAAAACGAGCTTCGGGATGTTGTTCCCGTGTCCATCTGAAAAGAGTATTGGCCACGTGGCACTGAGCGGAGGCCAGCGAGCCCCATCTGGCAATGTCTTCCGTTTCCAAACGGTCTGGAATGTCGTCGAAGAACAACGAAAAATGAGCGCAACCCAGCTTCCGAAGTTGCTCAAAACGCCTCTTGAGATGATCCAACTCTTCCCCGTTAGAGTAGTGGATGTCCAATCCCGGGCTCAACCCGTAGAAGAAGCTTATCTGGTGGATCCGGCACGCTTGTATCAACTGCCCAAGAGATTCTGCCTCGGATGGAGAATAGGGTTCACGCCAGGCAGCCCGATGTTTCAAGTCGTCCTTTGGGGCGTAGAGATAAGTATTCAGCCCCCATCGTGTCATCCAATCGAACAGTTCGAGACGCTCTGAGGGGGTCCAAGGCTGACCGTAGAAGCCTTCGATCACCCCGGACAGGAAATTAGTTGGCTCGCGCCTTGTCATGCGTTTCTGGTCATCAAAGGAAACAGGCTACACCTTGAGTGATTCCTCTGGCAAGGCTGGCTGGGCGGACGCATCCTGCTGATCGAGGGTCAGGGACGTGGCAGGGCTCGATAGAACCTTAACGGAATCGTGGGTGCGTTGGTGTCTATGAAGTGGTATCGATCTGTCACGAAGCTGGCCGTCCAGATGTCGATCCATGCTTGTAGATCGGTGGACGCCTGCACCACAAACTTCGTTCCTGCGCTTCCGGTGACATCCAACGAGAAGTCGGTGGATGTGAACGACGCCCCGGTTGGCAGCGACAGCAAAGGGGGACTGTTCGAAGCAGCCAGTGCCAGGGTGTTCCTGCCCGTGCGCGCTTTGAAACCATCCAGTGCGATGGCGTAATTCGTCGAGTATCGGGCATTGAATGTCAATGTCGTCACGAAGTTAGTGGTCGGAAACTTGATTGTCCTCGACACCCGCGACAGCTTGGACACCTCCGTGCCTGAATAGACATCCACCAGCGCGATGAAACCGTCTCCAGTCGCCGTCACAGTGACTGGACCTGAGACCGGCGCCGTCCAGGCGTACCAGATCGATCTTCCGCCTTCGTTCTCGGCGTGGTTGGTTTCGCCTACTTCAGAACTCGAGTAGACATTAACCGCGTCGACCGACCACGAGACTCCGGTCATTGGGATGCGATTCTCAAAGTCGTCGTTCGCAGGCGGTGACGGCATGTCCAGCGTGAATTCAAAATCTCCCGTGACGCTCGAGAACCCCGCAATCACCACCGCGTAGGTCTGGTTGCTGATCGCTGAGAAACTGACCGTCGAAATCTGATTGCTGATCACCAGGGCAACGGTTCGCCCCGACACCAGCACCACGTTGGTGACGGATGTTCCCACATAAACATCTGTGATCGGGAGAAAATTGCTCGTCGCACCCTGGGATTTGATGATGACGGGACCGGTGCGTGGTGCAGTCCAAGCGTACCAGATCGACTTTCCGGTCGCTTGTCCTCCGTGTCGCCCTTCCCCTGGCTCTGTCGTCGCATAACTCGTGGTTGAAGCAAAGCGGAGGCTGGCGTCGATCAACAGTGCGGCATTCGAGAAGTCGTCGTTCGATGGGGGAGGAGGCATGACGAGTTTGAACGCGAAAGCCCCTGAGGCACCTCCCAAACCGGCCGCGACGAGTTGATAGGTCTGTCCCGCCGCGGCATCGAACGTGAGGAGGGTGGAATGGCGGGCCTGGTCCGGCTCAAACCTTCGATTTGTGACGAGGGTCAACCCGGTGAGTTTCGTCCCCAAATAGGCCTCCTGGAGGATTATAATCCCAAACGCCTTGCACTGGATCATCACCGTTCCACTCCGAGGCGCCATCCACTCATGCCAGATCGATTTGCCTCCTGGGTTGCCCGAGTATTGAGGGGACTCTCCGGTTTCCGTCGTCGCGAAATCGTTGTGGGTTTGGATCTCGATCTCTGTTCCTGCGATGACAATGCGATTGGCGAAATCATCGTTCACAGGCGGTTCCAGAAACTTCAAACTCAGGTTGAAATCTCCCGAAGCACCCTCTGCCCCATCCACGGCGATGGCGTAGGTCGTGCCCGAAACTGCGTCGAATTGTGCCGTCGCCGAAGTGTTCTCAAAGGAGGTCGACTGGGTCACCGACACCAGCTCCCCAACCGTCGTCCCTCTATAAGCTCCGGGCAGTGGAGTGAACCCAACGGATGTGAGCCACAATCTGACGCTGCCTGACTTCGGCGCTGTCCACACGTACCAGACCGAACTGCCACCGGCGTTGTTGGAATGGCGGGGTTCTCCCAGCTCCTGCGTTGCCGCGCGGTTGGAACCCGACACCACCGGGGTGGGGCCCAACAGGGTCGAAGAGGAGGCGAGGTCATCGTTTCTGGGACGGGCCGTGAGCTTGGTGGTCGTTGCCATGGACGTGGCGCCCAGGTTGTCGACCGCTCGGGCGGTTAATTCGTAGACCCCTGCGGGAACCTGGCTCCACACGACACGGTAGGGACTGGTTGTCGTCACGCCGACGATCTGTGAATCTGCATAGAACTCCACGCGGCTGATCGAGCCGTCAGAATCCGACGCGGACGCCGTCAGGGTCAGAGTGTCTCCAGCCGCGATCTCGGCGTCCGCCGCAGGCGAGGTCAGGCTCACTTGCGGAGCGAAAGTTTGAACCACCGGTCCCAGGAATGCGGAAGCCAGGCCGGCGTTTACGGAGATAGTCCTGGCGTTGTCGCTGGCGTTGGTCACTCCAGCACCAACCGCGACACCGAGGGGCACGCCGAGGTAGCTGACACTGGGGTTTGAAAAGTAGGGGATCGGGATGCCCGGGCTGTAGGCCATAACGGTCCGGTAAGTCGCGCCCCCGGCCTCAAATCTGAAACCGAAGGAGTCTGGGTATGCACCATGGATCAGTTTTTGGTCCGAACTCAATGCGTGTTCGCGGTCGTGCTGGCATCCCAGCACGTGACCGAGTTCGT
>CANLCA010000025.1 GCA_947487925.1 Verrucomicrobiales bacterium
GGCGCTACCCGACACGCTGGAAGAGTCAAAGGCGCTTTGGACGGCGGAGTTCCCCGGGCAATCTACAGCGGTCGTCGCCGGAGGGAGAGTCTACATCATGGGTTATCGGGGTGACGACGCCGACCTTCAGGAGGCTCTGGCCTGTTTTGATGCCGAGAGCGGGAGGGAGATTTGGACGAAGCCCTACAACGATTTCCTGAGCGACACGATTTATCTGCGGTATTCGACCTCAAGTGCGGCTGTGGATGGGGAGACGGGGAACGTTTACATGCAGGGGACACAAGGCATTTTGGGGGCGTTCACGGCGGATGGCACCGAGGTCTGGAATCACTCTTTGATGGAGCGGTGGGGTCGTTTGACATTTCCGAACAGCCGCACAGCTTCACCGGCTGTGGATGGCGATTTGGTGATTACCAGAGGGATTACATCGAATTGGGGCGCGCAAGGTTCTCCTGGAGACCGTTTCTACGCTTTTGACAAACGCACGGGGGAGCTGGTTTGGGCTTCGAGCACCGGAGCGAGGCCGACGGACAATTCATTTTCACACCCCTATTTTGCGACCCACAAAGGGAAGCGAGTTTTTTATGCCGCGACAGGGGATGGAGCGGTGATTTGCGTGAACGCCCGGACGGGCGAACCCATCTGGCGCGTGCCCATTTTCAAAGCGGGCATCAACGCGACGGTGCTGGTGCACAATGACGACAAGATTATCAGCATCTTTGGCACGCCCTACGAGGGCGGCCAATTGGTTGCTTTTAAAATCCCAGACGTGGCCCCGACCAACGTTCTTTCAGCTCCAGTGCAGGTCGATTTGTCGACGGTGCAACTTTGGGCTAACCCTGAAGTATCCACCTCGACGAGTTCTCCCATCTTGGTAGGGGACAAGGTTTATGTGGTGCGAGAGAAGGGGGATCTTTGCTCGATCGATGTGCACACGGGTAAGGTGCTCTGGAAACTCTCTTTGGGGATTGAGCAACGGAATGCGTCTCCACTTTTCGCGGATGGAAAACTTTACGCACCCATCCTCGAGGATCCGAAAGCGAAAGCCGAAGGGACGGGCGATGCGGGGGCTAAGGGAGGTTTTTATGTTGTGAAACCTGGGGAGGATCAAGGAACAGTGCTGAGCCATATTTCGTTGGAAGGACGGTGTTTTGGATCGCCTACGGCCTACAATGGGAAGGTCTACATTCAGACGACCAAGAAGCTTTATTGTTTCGGCCGAAAGGGCAACAACCCGGGATTGCCGGCTGCAGCAGCGGAGAAGGCGTGGCCCGCTCCGGGACCGGGAAAAACGCTCCAGATTATTCCATCGGAGGTCGCGCTTGGACCAGGTCAAACGGCTTCATTTCGGGCGCGGGTTCTTGACGCCAACGGGTTTGTGGTGGAGGAGGTTTCGGACATGAAGTCGCTCAAGTGGGCCTCGTATGTGCCCCCCACGGCGCTTGTTAAAGCGACGATGAAAGGCGGGTTCAACGCCGCGGGAAAGTTGGTAGCGGATCCGGATCCTACTCCATCGGCGGGCGCTTTTCAAGCGAGCCTTGGCGACTTAAAGGGCATCATTCGGGGTCGAGTTTTGCCGAACCTCCCAATCCGACAAGATTTCGAAGCATTCAAGCTGTTGGAAACCACCACAAATACAGTGGAGCAACCGACACCTTTTGCGTATCCTCCGTTGCCGTGGATAGGCGCTCGTTTTCGGTTTGAGGTTCGCGATCGGGAAGGAAATAAAGCACTGACTAAAACCATCGACAACAAATTGCTCCAACGGGGCACGGTGTATCTGGGCACGCCAGAAATGCACGGCTACACGGTGCAGGCGGATGTGTTGAGTGATGGCACGCGGCGGAAGATGTCTGAAGTCGGCGTGGTGAACCAGAGATACATTATTGTTCTCAAGGGCAACTCGCAGGAGATTGAAGTAAACTCGAATCAAGAGCGTCTCAAAGTGAGCAAACCGTTCAAGTGGGTTCCGAGCGTTTGGTACAGACTGAAGGCCCGCGTGGACGTGGGCGCCGATGGCAAGGGTGTGGTTCGAGGGAAGGCTTGGAAGAGGGACGAACCAGAACCCGGAGAGTGGACCATCGAGGTTCCACACAACACAGCGCACAAACAGGGGGCGCCGGGTTTGTTTGGGTTCGCTCCTAACGAACAAAGAATTTATCTCGACAACATTTCTGTGACCGCGAACTAAGGCACTTTTTGCACCAGGTTTTTCCCGAGAATCCGTTTATGAAACCATTTTCCACACTTGCCGCGTCGGTCGCATTGGCGGTTTCCCCGGTCCAGGCATTGGACTGGCCTCAATGGGGCGGCAACGACCCCGGTCGCAACATGTATTCGCCCGCGAAGGGTCTGCCTGAAATGTTTGACCCGGGAAAGTTTAAAAAGGGGACACAGGAAATCGACATGGCGACCACGAAAAACGTACGTTTTGTGGTCAAGCTGGGCTCTCAGAGTTACGGCAACGCGACGGTCTCCCAAGGGAAGGTGTTCGTCGGCACGAACAACGATTCACCTCGTGATCCCCAGCATCAAGGGGACCGTGGCATCCTTCAATGTTTTGACGAGAAGACCGGTGCTTTTTTGTGGCAGTTGGTGGTGCCCAAGCTCAAGTCTGGCAAGGTTAACGATTGGGAAGGGCTGGGTATATTGTCTTCACCTACGGTTGAAGCGAACCGTGTTTATCTGGTGACCAGCCGGTGTGAAGTCATTTGTCTCGACATCAACGGGATGGCAGACGGCAACGACGGAGCGTTCAAGGAAGAGGGGTCTTATTTCACGAAAGACACAGGAAAAACTTCGGCAACCGTCGGGCCAAAAGACGCGGATATCATCTGGGTTTACGATCTGATGGAAGAGCTTGGTGTGTTCCCCCACAACGCTTCAAACAGCTCGCCTTTGATTGTGGGGGATAAGGTGTATGTGTGCACCTCAAATGGGCAGGATTGGACCCATGTGAATGTTCCAGCGCCGATGGCCCCGAGTTTCGTCGCTTTGAACAAAAAATCGGGTGAACTGATGGGAGAGGACAACGCGGGCATCGGTCCTAGAATCTTTCACGGGCAATGGACTTCTCCCTCGACAGGCATGGTTGACGGGCAATCTCAGATTTATTTCGGAGGTGGAGATGGGGTCTTGTATGCGTTCGATTCCAAGCCAGTGAAAGAAGACGACACGGATCTTTTGAAGAAAGTTTGGTGGTTCGATTGTGTTCCACCGGAGTATAAGGCTAAGGATGGGAAGCCGATCAAGTACCCGGCTGCGGATGGCCCTAGTGAAGTGAACTCGACCCCGGTGTTCTACAAGAACCGTGTTTATGTTGCCATAGGGCAAGACCCAGAGCATGGGGAGGGTGTTGGACGTTTGGTCTGTGTGGATGCCACGAAGAAGGGTGATGTGACTGGGACGGGGTTGATTTGGGATTACAAAGGGATTCATCGCAGCATTTCCACGGTTTCTATCGATCCGGAGACGGGTTTATTATTTGTGGCAGATTTTTCGGGCTACGTGCACTGCCTCGACGCTGAAACAGGCAAGGTCTATTGGAAGCACGACATGAAAGCGCACATGTGGGGGTCGACGATGGTCGCTGACGGCAAAGTTTACGTGGGAGATGAGGACGGTGATTTCGTTGTTTTGAAAGCGGGGAAGGTCAAGGAAGTTCTGAGCGAGACCAATCTTGGGCAGCCTGTGTATTCCACGCCCATCGTGGCAAACGGAACGATCTATGTGGGCTCAAACTCGCATCTTTTCGGTCTTTGGGATTCGGCGAGGAACGCGGCGGCGAAGGATCAACCCGGGATTGTGGATCTTAAGAAGTAGTGGATCAAAAAACAGTTGAATTACATGAGCAAGAGCACTGTGAACCCTGAAGACATCAAGAAGAGCCAGGAACAATTGGATTCTCACGTTCGCGATATTGTTCGGTGGCATTTCTCACCGGAAACCGGTTGTTCATTCTGGCTGGATTGGGCGCGAAAAGCGGGCTGGAATCCTGGCGAAGAGGTAAAGAGTTTAGCCGATTTGCAGCGGTTTCCTCATTTTGAGGATGAGTGGTTGCGGGATCTCCAACCTGAGGTTTGGGTTCCGAAGGCGTTCAAGGGGCGGCCGTTCAACATTTTTGAAACGGGCGGCACGACCGGAATGCCGAAGCAAAGGATCGGCTGGGACGATTACAAGGTCGATTACAGCGAATTTTCGGAGAAGGTCTCGGATGTTCATTTTCCGAGGAATCATTATTGGCTGATGATGGGGCCGACGGGGCCACGGAGGCTGCGATTGTCGATCGAGCACCTCGCGAATGTGCGAGGCAGCTCCTGCTACTTCATCGATTTAGACCCCCGATGGGTCAAGAAGCTGATCTCTGGCAAGAAGGGGGATCAGGCCCATGCTTACATGGACCACGTGGTGGATCAATCAGTCACGATTCTGAAGAACCGTCGGGTGAGTGGCCTTTTCACGACCCCGAAACTGCTTGAGGCACTCGCAGAGAAGATCGATCTTTGGGACGCGGGCATCCGGGGTGTTTTTTGCGGTGGCACAACGATGGCACCGCAGTATGTCAGGTTCATTGTGGAGGAGGTTCTTGGAGGCCGGATTGGATTTTATCCGACCTATGGAAACACGTTGATGGGACTTGCAGCGAGTGTGCCTCTCCTTCCCGAAGATAATTATTCGATCACGTATTACGCACCGCAACCACGGGCGGTGCTCCGAATTGTGGACCCCAACAAGACGAGCGAGGTGAAGGGATACGGAGAGTGGGGCAGGGTTGAGTTGACAACCTTGACGAGGGAATTCTTCATGCCGCGATTTTTGGAGCGGGACGAGGCTATCCGTCGGGAACCGCGAGCCCCTTACGCTTGGGATGGAGTGGCGGAGGTGCGTCCGTTTGGCGCGATGGAGAAGAACATTGTCGAGGGGGTCTATTGATTTGTGAGCCGGCTCAATAGGAGTCGCGAACCTTTTCCCATTGTTGATCGAGTCGTTTGGTGGAGACGGGGCAGGCTGTGCCGAGTTCTTGAGCGAAGAGCGAGACTTTAAATTCTTCAATCATCCAGCGGAATTCCTCGATTCGTTTTGCGCGTTCACACGAAGGCTGGCTTGAGGCAGGGAGTTTTTTGAGAGCCTCCACGTAGGGGCTTAATATGCGAGTGCGCTCCTGGTCCTTGGCGGGGTTGAGCGCGGCCCTTTCAGCGCGGATGAGAATTGCCTTGAGATAGCGCGGCACCTGTTGGAGTTGCTCTAACGGGATGACCTTGAGAAAGTTTTTTGGAAGGAGCGTTTCCAGGTCTGAGGCCAGAGTTTGAACGGCGGCTTTGGGAGCGGGTTGAACGAGTCGGCTGAGGTCACTGAGCATGGTGTGTTTTGCAGGGCTCAGAGGGCGGGGCGCCGGGAATCGGAGCAGGATGGTTTGCCGTAGCTGGAGGATTTCTCCGATTCGATTGACAAGGGGAGGAACGATGCCTTTCAGCCGGTTGCGGGTGTTTACCACGGCGGTGGCGAAGAGCGATTCCTTCAGAGCCGCCAGCGGTTCTTGAGGGAAGAGGTGCGTTTTCAAATGCTCCAGTGCGTCCACCTGCAATTCTTCTGGGGAGCAGAGAGTGACGGTGAGCGTGTCGTATCGGGCCAGGCCACGTAGATCCTTTGCAGCCCAGGCGAGATCCTTTTCAAGCCCCAGCTCAACCAGTCGCCTGACTCCCTGGAGACTCCCGGTTTTGGATGCCTCTGAGCTCTTGAGCAACCGAAGGTTCACGGTCCCATCCTCTACTAGGAGCGCGGGCCATGCGTAAACGGGTAGCCCTCCTGTTTCATGGATGAGGATGCTTTCAGGAAGATCGCCGACACACCATTCGCGCAGATCGAACCGTTCCCAACGCTGTCTGGCCTTGCTCCATCCAGGGTGTTCTTCCTGTGGCTTTACAGGGGGCAGAGTGATGGATTCCAGTTTTTTCCGAAGCTGCAGCAGATCCCGGCCGACCGCGACTGTTTTGAGGTCGTTGCCGAGGATCTCGAGTCTGGGCATCAAATGAGGTGGAACGGCGTTGGAAGGCCAGGAGGAGGCTGAAACCTCGATGTGATAGCGTTGTCTGATGAAGGCCGCGAGATCATGGAGGAGGGAATGTCCGGCAGGGCGGAGGTCACGGGTGATTTCGAGAATTTTTGGAGGAAAGGGCATGAGCTCCCGTCGAATTGACTTGGGAAGGGCGCGGAGCAACTCGGCGATTTGCTCGCACCGCAATCCTGGCACTGCCCATTCCACACTCGCAGGGGAGAGGGATTGCGCCAAGTCAAACGCTAACTTGATGGTCACGCCGTCCGTTTCCTCCCCGGGCGCGTAGGCATAGGAGAGGGGTACAGGTTGCCCGTCTAGGGATAGTGCATCAGGAAAATCGTCGGCATTGAAGGTCAGTTCCAAACCCCCTGTGAGGTCGGCTTCGGTGAGCCGCAGGAAGGAGGGATCTGGGTGTTCTCCAAGAACCCTGTTGAGTTTGTGAATCGAGGCAACGTTTCCGAGGCGTTTGGAGTAAAACAAAAAGAGTGCTTGATCGATGCTGGGCAGGTCATTGCGGCGGACCCTAGTCTGCCAAGTTTCGACTTTCTGACGGATCCTCCGGTTGTGTTCCAGGAAGGCAAATCGGGGTGGCAACGAGGTGTTTTCCGGAGAGGATGCCTGCGCTTCTGTGAGAGAAAAATTGGGGTTTTCGGAAGGGGTTTTGTGATCGTCACGCTGGGGCGCGTGGCCGATTCCCAAGAAGGATGCGGCCCGGCCTTGAGGGGCGCCGGGCTCGGGGAAAAGCCCTTCCTCAATGAGCGCGGACTGGATGAAAATCCGTGCTGCTTCAGGAGTATCGATATTTTCGTAATCGACTTTTCGGTTATGGATCTCAAGGCCGTGGAGGGTTGCCTTTTCCGTGACAAGAACTCTTCCGGATTGAGGGCTCCAATGGGGGTTTTGATGTGTGAACTTGCAAAGGTGTGGAGCCAGCTGAAGGATCCACAAAGGGTCGATGCCTGCGGTGGTTCGCGCGAAGAGTTGAGAGGTTTCGAGGACCTCTCCCGCCATGATCCAAAGCGGTTGGTGGGAGGTCTGGGGTTTGCCTTTGCTGGCTGGCTGCTGGTTCGTGGGCCGCCTCTTTTGAGGTTCTGAACGGTCATAGAGTACGGACCCCGGGAACAAAGTGACTTGCCTGTTCCCGGCTGCTTTGTAGACGTTCCGGTCCGTCCGAGTGGCGATTTGGCCGAGCAACCCTGGCAGGATGGAACGGTGGACGGCGTTGTCAGTGGCGTTGCTTTCGTTCAATTTGAGCGTGCCCATGCCGTCGAGAACATCCTGGAGCATTGCGTGGAGCTCCTGCCATTCGCGCATCCTAACATAGGACAGAAACTGGGTTTTGCAGAACTTGCGTCGCTGTCCTTGAGATCGAAGGTTCTCCCACTTGTCATGGACAGCGTTCCATATGTTTAGAAGGGTTAAAAAATCAGATCTGGGATCCAGAAATCTTTTATGAGCGGCGGCGGCGGCCTCTTTTTGGTCAAGGGGGCGCTCGCGAGGGTCCTGAATGCTTAAACCGGACGCGATGATGAGGAGTTCCCTGGTCGCATGCTCCGACTGGGACTGGATGAGCATGCGCCCGAGGGTGGGGTCGATGGGCAGCCGGGCGATGTCGCGCCCGAGCGGCGTGAGGGTGCGCGTGTCATCCAAAGCGCCCAACTCCTGGAGGAGCGCATACCCGTTCTGGATAGCAGCCTGGGTGGGAGGGTTGACGAAGGCAAAGGTCTCAATCTCGCCGAGCGAAAACGCTTTCATTCTGAGAATGACTTCCGCGAGGTTGGCCCGTTGGATTTCAGGCTGGGTAAACTCTGGGCGGGCTGCGAAGTCTTCGGCGGAGTAGAGCCGAATGCAAACGCCACTGCTCAGTCTGCCCGCCCGCCCCTTTCGTTGGTTGGCGCTGCTTTGGGATACGGATTCCACCGGGAGCCGTTTCGTCCGCGTTCGCGGGTTGTAGCGGCTCATGCGGGCCAGGCCTGAATCAATCACGTAGCGGATTCCTGGGATGGTCAGGGAGGTTTCAGCAATGTTTGTGGCGATGACGATTTTGCGTCTTTCGCAGGGAACAAAAACGCGTTGCTGATCGCCGGAGCTGAGGCGTCCATACAATGGCACCACTTCGGCGAAGGAACCAAAACGCCCTTCGATCTGGTCTGCGGTTTCTCGAATATCGCGCTCCGTGGGCATGAAGATGAGAATGTCACCAGATCCCGGCTCGCAGAGAACTTGTTCTGCGGCCCTGACGGCGGCGTCGATGTAGGTGATCTCCCCCTCCTCCTCGGAAGCGGAATCAAGGGGTGCGTAGACGACTTCAACGGGGTAAACGCGGCCGGAGACTTCGATCACCGGTGCGTTGTCGAACGCCTTGGAGAATGCATCCGTATCGATGGTGGCAGAGGTGACGATTAGTTTGAGGTCCTTGCGTTTGGCGAGAAGGCTCTTGAGGTAACCGAGCAGGAAGTCGATGTTGAGGCTACGCTCATGGGCTTCATCAATGATGAGGGCATTGTACTCGGCGAGCAGCGGATCAGCCTGCGTTTCCGCCAGGAGAATGCCATCGGTCATCAATTTGACATAAGTTTCGGGGTTCGAATGGTCTTCGAACCGGATTTTGCAGCCGACCTCCTGGCCCCAGGCGACGTTGAGCTCTTCAGCGATACGTCGGGAGATGGAGAGGGCCGCGACCCGACGTGGCTGGGTGCAGCCGATTTTGGCTTCGATGCCCAGGCCGGCTTCAAGGCACATTTTTGGAATTTGCGTGGTCTTACCGGAACCGGTCTCGCCCGCGATGATCACAACCTGATGAGTGCGGATGGCGTTGATGATGTCGGATTTCCTTTGGGTGATGGGAAGATCCTGGGGGTAGGTTGCCTGGGGGACCAGATCGAGCCGTTTCTTGCGCAAAGCCACAGAAGCTTGCGCTTCCCGGAGCAGTCTATCGAGCAGCGCGTCGTGTTTGTCTGCATGGAGTCGATCGCGGAGGAGGCGAACGAGGCGTGAGCCAAGCCTTACCCAATCGGGAAGCATCCCTGCAGGCAATAGCCTTTTGAGTTCGTCGATACGCGGGTCAGCCATTGTTCGTCATGAAAAAGTGTCGAGTCGCAAACCTTATCCAGGGAGTTACATTTGTGGAAGTCTTCAGAAAAGGGTTTTGAAAAGGAGGGTAGGTCCTCGAATGAGGCTCGTTTAGGACTCGCGCCACCTGCATTTATGGAATCCACCCAGTGCCCTCGATGTGGCGTCTCGCAGCACCCTTTTCGGACTCGGAGAGCCCGAATGGGTTCCTGATTGGCTCCTTGCGAAGTTCTGGGAACACCGTTATCATGACATCATCCGATTGGATGCCTTTAACATGAAACGTTCCATCACCCGATTAACCGCGGCTCTCTTGTGTCTGCTTGTTGTTCCAGTGGTGGCCGAGCAGAAATTTGGGACAATTGATTTGAAGAAAGTGTTCGATGGATATTGGCGGACAAAGTCCTACAGCGAGCAGTTGAAGAATGAGACCGCGGAGAGCAGCCAGGAGTTGGAGCGACGGACCGTCAAGTTGCGAGCAGAATTTGAGGCCTACCGCAAGACGGCTGAGGAATTGAACAATCCTTCACTCCCCAAAGATCAATTGGACAAGAATCAAGCGCGATTGGCGCAGCGGGCGGACGAATTGAGAGAGAGTGAGAAGGATCTCAACACAAAAGTGCAGCAGGCCCGTGAGCTTTTGGCTCAACGTCAGGATAATGCAAAAGCAAAAGTGATGGAAGATATCCGGAAGATGGTGGCAGAAAAGGGCAAAACCGGGGGGTATGACATGGTTTTCGACACATCGGGAGGGACCTCGAATGGGGCTCCTTTGTTGATGTTTCACAATGGCAAGAACGACCTGAGCGATGCTGTGTTGACGCAGTTGAACGCCAACGCGCCCACCGAACTGATTGGAGGGGACGCCAAACCCGATGCCAGGGCGGAGAAAGCACTCCCCACGAAGGCTGTTGGGGCACCAGTCAGCAATAAGCCTTAAACCTTGAAACGGCAGTTGCCTCGGGCAAATCTTCGCAGGATCTTGGCGACAAAGTCATTCCGAATCACTCGCCGGATCCATCAGGGACATGCCTTGTTGCTCTTCAAGTCTCTTTCATCCGGGTCTTTTTAAGTTTTCATCTCGCTCAACTGTCGTTCTAAAGTTCAAAGATTTGTGTTGAACAATTTGAGGCGTGAATGGGCGCAACTCCTGAGTGGTGATTGGGAGAGGGCAGCGACGCAGACTTCACCTTTTTCGAAGGGGGTGCGATTTTTTGCGCAAGCCATCAGAAGCTTTGTGGACAATCGTTGTTTGATCCGGGCTTCTGCCCTTGCCTACACCACTCTGCTCGCCTTAGTGCCATTATTGGCGGTGGCGATCAGCGTCACGACCAGTCTGCTCAAGAAACAGGGGGAGAAACCGATCACGGAATTTATCAACGCGATGGTTGCCAGGGTGGCGCCGCAACTGGATTTGGTGAGCCGGGGAGACGATGCGGCAACGGGAGGCGGGACCCAGGAGGTGGTCTCGAAGATCAGTCATGCGATCGGGAATGTGCGCAGCGGAACCTTAGGGGCGACAAGCATGGTGGCCTTGCTATTTGTCGCCATTTCCCTCATGAGAACCATCGAATCGGCCTTTAACGAGATTTGGAAAGGCACGCGGGATCGTCCGTTCCTGACGAGTCTGATCCAGTATTGGTCAGCGATAACGTTGGGGCCGATGCTTCTCGTGGTGGTCGTGGGTCTTTCGACCGGGCCGCATTTGCAGGCAACGAAAACCCTGTTGACCAAGCTTCCAATGGCTGGACAGGTAATGACGTTGTTCCTGCTGCAATGTGCACCGTTCGTTTTGATGATCCTAGGGTTGACGGTGTTTTATGCGTTGATGCCTAATACGCGAGTGCGGTGGATTGCGGCTTTGGCAGGAGGAGTGGTTGGTGGAATCCTTTGGCAATTGAACAGCCTCTTGAGCATCGTCTATGTCTCCAAGGTGATGACCTACAAGAGCCTTTACGGGAGCTTGGGCACTTTGCCAGTTTTTTTGCTGGGCCTGTATATTTCCTGGGTGATCCTGTTATTTGGCGCCCAAGTAGCCTACCTGTTTCAAAACCGGAGCCTCACTTTGGAAGGCAAGCACGCCGAAGGGATCAACGTGTTCGGGCGTGAGTTCAGCGCTGTCAGGATCGCTTTGTATTCAGGCCGTCGTTTCGACAGCGGGCTTGCGGCTCCGTCTGTGGGTGACTTTGCGCGCGAGTTGGGCATCCCATCAAGATTGGCAAGCCAGGTCGTGCAGGTGCTGGTTCACCATCACGTTCTCGTGGAGGTTGCAGGGCTGGAGCCAGGCTATGCCCCGGCACGCTCTCTATCCCATATTCGCCTGGAGGATCTGATTTGCGCAATTCGGAGCGGGACCGGGCAGGATCTTGCAACGCGAGACGATGAAATGCAGCGACTCCTGGTGAAGGAATTGGAGGCCGTGCGGCGCGCCGAAAGAGTCGTCGCAGGCTCGGTGACTCTGGAAGATCTTGTCCGGAAATTGCAAGAAACTCCGCCTCTCCAGAAGGGACACGTATGAGGCTACGGATCAGGGGCGAGGCAACTCATCGTGGTGAGTGACTTGGTTGCGTCCACGGTTCTTAGAAATGTAAAGAGCGGTATCGGCTTTGGAGATCAAATCCTCGGCCTTCGTAAAATGCAACGTCTCGGTGGCGACGCCGAGACTGACGGTGACGGCCCGCTTATCCCAGGGAAATGATTGGATTTGAGAGCGCAACCTTTCGGCAAGGTGGAGAGCGTCGGCCTTTTGGGTCAGGGGAAGAAGCACAACGAATTCTTCTCCTCCGTAGCGGGCTACGAGGTCGGTATCGCGGGAATTTTCCTCGAGCAGCCTGGCGACGGCTTTTAGCACTTCATCCCCGGCGGGGTGACCGAAGGAGTCGTTGAACTGCTTGAAGTGATCCACGTCCAGGATGATGAGTGAAATGGGCAGAGTATAACGACTTGATCGATGATATTCATCTTCGAGCCTTTCTTTGAGTACACGGTGGTTGATGATCCCCGTGAGCCCATCGAGAGTGGCCAGGGCTTCAAGCATGGAATTGGCTTCCTGAAGGCGGCTTTGCTGGTCTTTAATTTTTTGTTCGTCAACGATACGCTGGGTGATGTCTCGTAGAGAAACGAGCATGGCTATCTGACCCTCCCAATCGGTGGAAACGGTGCGGAGATCGAGATGGACCAAGCCTGGGTCCTGGGTGGGAAAGCTCATTTCTTTCGCCTCGCCCGGGCTGGTTGTGAAGGGGAGATAGGTGCCGA
>CANLCA010000026.1 GCA_947487925.1 Verrucomicrobiales bacterium
ATTCAATGGGGTCACAGATCAACGATTCTCAGTGGATCGAAGCACGAACCTTGTGGATTGGATTCAGGGCCCTGAGTTCGAGTTTTACGGTTCTGACAACTTCCTGTTTTATGAAGAGGAAACGACTCCGTCAGCCTCGATGCTTTTCTTCCGTGCCACCTCCAAATGAATCCTGGTCTACGACGTTGCGCGAGGGCCGAATTTCACCCGCAAAACGGCGGTTGATCGGGGTGAGGATTGCCAACGCCCTGGATCGCAGAGGCCTGATGAGGAATGAGGGGATTCCTTCTTAGGTCTGATGAGGACTTGGGAAGGTTCTATCACCGGGACCTTTCGATGATTCGCCCTGGGACCACGGCCGGTCTGAGATTCAAACCGGAGTTCACTTTCCGATGCAGTAGAGGGCGCGGTTTGAACGAATGAGCAAACGGTTTCCGCTAATGGCTGGGCTCGCATTAAAAACGCCTCGGCCGGATTCCAAGATGTTGTCTGCGAGCCGCTCGAACTTTGGTTGGGCGGCGATGACGGCGGTGCGTCCGCCGCGGCCAACGAAATATATCCTCCCGTCCGAAAGCACGGGCGAGGCGTAGATCTGGCCGGGCGACGGCTCGAGGCGTTCTTCATACACGACCTCTCCTTGCTTCGTGTTCACACAATAGAGGACACCGAGATTTTCATGCGCAAAGTAGAGATGTCCGTCGTGGAGAATGGGTGAAGGAACGTTCGACCCTTTGTTCACTTTCCAGACGACGTGGCTAGCGGTGACGTCGCCCCGTCCGCCGGCGCGAATCGCGAGTCCGCCGTTTGGGTTGCGGCCACCGATGGAATAGACGATTCCATTCTCCGCAACGGGCGTCGGGCACATGTACCAATTGATGCCTGTCTCCGCGCTCCACAGTCGCCCGCCTTGTTCAGGATCGAAAGCTAGGACCTTCTGGAACATGGCGACCACGATCTCGGTCTTGCCGTCAGGTGCGTTGACGAACACCGGCACGTGCCATGATTCCTTGATACCCGAAGCACGCCAGGCCTCCTTCCCCGTCTCCTTGTCAAGCGCCACCAGCGATTCGCTTTCGATGCTGGCATTCACGATCACGAAATTCTTATAAAGCACAGGAGACGTGGCCGAACCCCAGCCGTTGAGTTTGTCGCCAACGCTGGCTTTCCAAAGTTGCTTCCCGCTTTGGTCGAACGCAAACACACCGGACTTGCCAAAGAACGTGTAGACCCTCTCCGCATCAGCCGCTGGAGTGCTGGACGCGTAACCATGATCTTCTCGAATACGCTCCTGCTCCGGCAACTCGGCGGGCACGGGGGTGTTCCAAAGAATCGTGCCGTCGGCGAGATTCAAGCAGATCAAATGACGCTTGAGGTTGGCCATCGCTCCCGGCTCGCTCGAGGAAGTCGCAGAGCCCGTGAAACAGGTGAGAAAGATGCGGCTGCCGAATGTCACAGGACTCGATGCCCCAGCGCCGGGTAGTGTAGTTTTCCAAACGACATTCGAGTTGTCGCTCCAGCTCAAAGGAACCCCTTTGACGTCGCTGCGGCCCAGCGCACCGACCCCCCGGAATTGCGGCCAGTCCGCGCTCATGGCGCTCGGTGCGAATACGGTGAGCGCCACACTGAAGCCTATGAGCAAGGCGCAGGCTGTTGCAGGGCCAGAACGATGAGATAGAGGAAACATGATGCGTAGAGATTAGGACAGGTCAGCGGGCGAGAATGCAAGTGCGGCGTAGGACTGGGTCGCCGATAATGGAACCTCTCCTGCAGTCTGGGTTCAGGCAGACCCTGGCGATGGAACTCTGGAACATCGCGGTCTTCAGGACAACATCCTCGACGGCGACAGCTCGTCCGCCGTTCGACCCGACGAACTTCCGGCCGTGGAGAGGAAGGACTTGGAAGGGCTCGAAGTCGACTGGTCGCGGGGAGCCAATTGGCTAAGGTTCAAAAAGTTTATGATCCAAGCAAAGTCGCTCGTATTCATCCAAATCCTCCGCTCTTGCAATCGGATAATCGATACCCCCATGGATTGCCGAACGGTGGGCTGCCTCGACGACCACCTGAGCGTTCAGCACATCGATCTGGGTCACGGCAAAGTTCTTCTTTCCCAACACGGCATCTCTAAACTGGGTGTGCGCAATTTCGTAGGCCTTTTGGAAACGAGGTCGAAATTCCGCGAAAGGCCTAGGAAGTTCCGTCATTTGAAAAGTTTTCGATGCCGGATGTGGCGCTCCCTTGTCGGTCCAAAGTTCAACGTGAATCGGTCCGGGGTAACCGCAGAATCGGCCGACGTGCAGGGTTCCTTTTGTGCCGATGATGGAAGTCTCGTTGTTGTAACCCGAGGCATGTGTCCTGCTCAGATCCAAGCGGCAAAGCGTCCCGCTCGGAGTCGTGAATCCAACATGGGCGGTATTCCCGCCTTCATCGATTGGGCTGTGGTAGCCTTTTGCCTCAAACATCTTACCCCAAACTCTGCTCGGGAATTCGCCGGTCAACCACAGCACTTCATCAGCAACATGAATGCCCATGTCGATGATCAGTCCCCGGCTGGTGTACGTTGCCGGGGGCGGATGTTGATCTCTGAGAATCGACCGAATCTCCCGGATTTCGCCAACGCAATCCTGGTCGAGCAACTGTTTCGCGTAACAAAGCGCTTCGTCGAACCTCCGCTGCAAGCCGATTTGGAGCACGTTCTTTTTGGCGCCGATTGTTCTGACGAATGAAAACCCTTCCCTCAGATCTGCCGTCAGCGGCTTCTCGAGGTAAACCGGGATTCCGGCGCGCACAAAAGGCCCGGCATCCCGGGCATGATCCTTTGTGTGTGACGAGATGACCACCCCGTCGATGGCCCCGTGCCGCGCCATTGATGCCGCGTCGGGAAACGTTGCCGCGGCTTGAACGCCCAATCGCCGAACAGCGCTCGCGAGGGCGTCATGGTTTTCGTCCCCGACGGACACCACACGCTGACCTTGCGCAATCAATATCTCCCCATGCACGCAACCGCAGCGACCCACGCCGAACAAGCCATAACGGAACACGTCATCACTCATAGGGGTCCGAAAAGAGGAAGTCAAAAAGATCCGACTCATACCCACGGCTCAGCAGAGGATGCCGGGTCCCCTAACGACCCAAACTCGCTTCGTGAAAGGGTTCTGATTTCCTGAAGTTCTTCAGCCGGGAGCCACCCATTCCATGGTCGCCCGAGAGGTGCCTTTCAACTTCCCCGGCAAGGTCTCGCTGAGAAACACTCCCCGACTAGGGTTGCCAAGTTACTGGCTTGCCTCCAGCTGGTGAAGTCCACTAGCATCCAGCAACAACCTATGAATCAATCCACTCGCTTCAAGCTTTTCCTGATGATGGTCCTGGAATTTTTTATCTGGGGCGCTTGGTTACCCTTGATATTTGGTTATCTACCTAGTTTGGGATTCTCCCCCACCGAGCAAGCCATGATCCTGAACGCCTTTCCAGTCGCCGCCATCGTCGGTATGTTTTTCAGCAATCAATTCGCGGATCGGAATTATGCGGCGGAAAAATTCCTAGCTTTCAGCCACCTTGTTGGCGGCGTGGCGATCCTTGGACTCGGTTTCGTGAATTCCTTCTGGCCCTTCTTTTTGCTGATGCTCATCCATTGCCTCCTGTACGTGCCCACGATCTCCATCACGAACTCCATCGCGTTCGCCAACATGAAGGATCCTCAGAACGAGTTCGGGATCATTCGCATGGGAGGCACCATCGGCTGGATCCTGGCAGCCTGGCCGTTCACCTTCATTCTTGTGGACTGGAACAAGGTCAAGGCCGCAAACCCAAACGGCTTCGTGGACTGGCTGGGAAGCGTCCTGGCCTCCGGGTTGACTGGCCCCGCGTTGCAGCAAGCGACCAAGTGGACGTTCATTGTCGCTGGCGTCGCCTCGATCGTACTCGCGCTTTTCAGCCTGGTGCTTCCTCACACACCTCCGAAGCCGGCTTCAAAAGCCACCGAGAGCTTGGCATGGCTCGAAGCCGCGCGGTTGTTGAAACATCCGTTCGTCCTGGTGCTCTGGATCATCACCTTCGTGGATGCCTTCGTGCATAACTGCTATTTCAACTGGACTGGAACCTTCCTTGGGAGCCAGCAAGTGGGAATACCGGGCAATTGGATCATGCCCGTCATGAGCATCGGACAATTAGCTGAGATAGCGACGATGTTCGTTCTTGGGGCTTGCTTAAAAAAGCTGGGTTGGAAAACAACCATGATTGTGGGGATCCTGGGCCACGCTGGCCGGTTCGCCGTTTTTGCGTTCTTACCGGAGCACCGGGGCCTCATTGTTCTCGTGAATGTTCTGCACGGAATCTGTTACGCCTTCTTCTTCGCAACGGTCTATATTTTCGTTGACGAACATTTCCCCAAGGATGTCCGAGCCAGCGCGCAAGGACTGTTCAACGTGATGATTCTTGGGATCGGAGCCCTGGTTGCCAATTCCATCTGCCCATGGTTGTTGCAGAACACTTTCACGACCAACGGCGTCACGGATTTCCGAGGACTGTTCCTCTTGCCCTGTGGCGTGGCTCTAGCCGCCGCAGTGG
This sequence comes from Verrucomicrobiales bacterium, assembly GCA_947487925.1. Classification (GTDB taxonomy): domain Bacteria; phylum Verrucomicrobiota; class Verrucomicrobiia; order Limisphaerales; family F1-80-MAGS106; genus F1-80-MAGS106. The sequence goes on from CANLCA010000026.1 coordinate 4,564, forward strand.
CGTTGGCACTGTTCTTCCATCCCCCCTCAAAGCAATCCCCAAACGCCGGCGGGGGCGTCCGTCCAGCCCACTAACACCACCCAGCTCCGAAGCCCAAACCACGGAATGGAAACGGTAGCCCGAACTTCACGAGAATTATGAAAGACACTTCGGTCAACCGACGGAGGTTCCTTGCCAAAACCTCCATAGCGGCCGCGGCAATGGCTTGCTCCGATCTGGCTTTGTTCGCCCAAAGAAGGGATCCTTTCAAAATATCGCTCGCGGAATGGTCCTTCAACAAAGCCCTCTTCGCCAAACAAATGGATCACATGGACTTTCCGCAAACTGCGAAGTCCGTCTACGGGATCGATGCCATAGAACTGGTCAATCAGTTTTTCATGAACAAGGCGCGAGATCAACGATACTTGGCCGAGTTCAAGAAGCGGGCCGATGGCGAAGGAGTGAAGATCCTGCTCATCATGTGCGACGACGAAGGCAACTTGGGCGATCCAGACTCAAAGAAACTGGCCCAAGCCGTCGAAAACCATCACAAGTGGGCTGAGGCAGCCAAGTTCTTCGGATGCCACTCCATCCGCGTGAATGCGGAAACAAGGGGGGTCGGCACTTTTGAAGAGCAACAGAAGCGGGCTGCGGAGGGCTTGGCTCAACTCTCGCAGTATTGTTCCAAACTGGGCTTGAATTGCATCGTGGAAAACCATGGACGCCTCTCATCCAACGGCAGCTGGCTTGCCGGGGTGATGAAACTAGTCGACCTGCCAAACTGCGGCACTCTCCCGGACTTCGGGAACTTCGACCTCGGAGGGGGCAAGACTTATGACCGCTACAAAGGGGTCGAAGAGATGATGCCTTACGCCAAGGCCGTGAGCGCCAAATCGAATGACTTTGACGCCGCAGGCAATGAAATCCATACGGATTACAGGCGGATGCTCAGGATTGTGATGAAAGCCGACTACCACGGCTATGTCGGAATCGAGTACGAGGGTCGAAAGGTCAGCGAGCTCGAGGGGGTTTGGGCAACAAAAAGGCTGCTCGACAGAATACGCAACGAGTTCGCCGGGTGAGAATTCAAAACCGATTTCATGCATGAGAATCATCACGGACGAACGCTGCACCGCTTACCAGGCACCGGGGCATCCTGAAAGGCCTGCGAGGATTTCGAAAACTGTCGAACACCTCAAGAATCAGAACCTGCTTCCCGTCGAATGGTTGGAACCCCTGGATGCCCCTGAGGCAGTCATCGCCCGGGCTCACACCGCGGAGCACATCGCCCAAGTCAAAGGCGCCGGCGAGCCATTCGACAACGACACGCCGAATCATCCCGGTATCTTTGCCCATGCGAAAAGGAGCGTGGGTGGAGCGTTGCGCGCACTTGAAACGGCTCGTTCAGGGCACCATTCCTTCAGCCTTCTGCGTCCGCCGGGTCATCACGCCACCCGCAATCATGCCATGGGTTTCTGCTACCTGAACGCCATCGCCATCGCCGCCTTGGAAGCCTTGGCTACAGGATCCAAAAGCATCGCGGTGTTCGATTTTGACGTGCACCATGGCAACGGCACAGAGGCGATCCTGCTCAACCATCCCAACACGGCGTTCTACTCCATCCATCAGCACCCTTGTTATCCGGGCACTGGAACTTCCGATGTCGGAAAGAATTGTTTTAACTTCCCGGTCGCTCCCCGCACTCCCCGGGAGGCCTATCGCAAAGTCATCGGCAAAGCGTTGGCAGCCATGTCCGCCACGAAACCCGCCTTGATCCTCGTTTCGGCCGGTTTCGATGCCTACGCCCGCGATCCACTCGCTCAAGAAACACTCGAGGCCGAGGATTTCGAATGGATTGGCAAATCTCTCGCCCAATTAGGCATCCCTCTCCTGAGCGTCTTGGAAGGGGGTTACAGCACCCAACTACCCAATCTGATCGTGGCTTATCTTCAAGGAATCAGCTCGAAATGAACGGTTTGGACGATTTTAATCGATTTTATTGAGGTCTGAGGTTCGTCGGAGGGATCTCTCGTGCTCATTCGGAGGTGCAAGCGCTGAGCGCCGCCTCGACGTCACAGTCGCTCCCCGTGCCCTTCAAGATCCGACCGAAGGCTGCCACAAATCGGCGCACATTTTCCTCTGTCGATGTTGCTCCCATCAATCCCACGCGCCAAATTTTGCCTTTCAGAGGTCCCAAGCCGGCACCGATCTCGATCCCGTCCTCCACAAGTAGCCGACGACGAACAACCGCTTCATCAATCCCCAGAGGCACGGAGATCGCATTCAACTGCCAAAGCTGATGACCCGTCTGGGCGGCGAATGAAAGCCCCATCGCCTCGATGGCGCGCTTGAGCATCCGATGAGACTTCGCATGTCGCTGCCACCTGGCTTCAAGTCCTTCCTCCAACACGAGCCGAAGGGCCTCGTGCAGCGCGTAATTCATCGAGATAGGTGCTGTATGGTGATAAACCCTGTCCTGCCCCCAATAGGCGGCGAGTAGATTCACATCCAAATACCAGCTCTGGACCTTGGTCTTGCGACGGCTCGCGACCTCCAGGGCGCGGGCGCTCAATGAAACCGGGGATAAACCTGGCGGACAACTCAAACACTTCTGGGTCCCGCTGTAGACAGCGTCCACACCCCAGGCATCCACCAGCACGGGACAACCCGCCAGGGAAGTCACGGTGTCCAGCACAAAAAGGGCTCCCGCGTCGTGGACGAGCCGGGAGATTTCTTCCACAGGCGTCAGCGCCCCGGTGGACGTCTCAGCGTGCACGATCGCGACAAGTTTAGGGTTGTGCCCCTCCAACCCTGCCACGATTTGCTGCGGCGTGATGATCGTGCCCCAAGGCGATTCGACCTTGATCACCTTCGCCCCACATCGACTGGCCACTTCGGCCATGCGCATCCCAAAGACCCCGTTGATCCCGATCACCACCTCGTCGCCGGGCTCGATCAGGTTCGCGAAGCAAAACTCCATTCCGGCACTGCCCGTGCCGCTCACCGGAAAAGTCATCTCATTGGCCGTATGAAAGACCTCTCGCAACATCCCTTTCAACTCCTCCATCATCGACACAAAGACGGGATCCAGATGCCCGAGAACAGGTCGCGCCATCGACAACAGCACCGAGGCCGGAACATCACTGGGACCGGGACCCATGAGCAATCTCCGAGGCGGATCGAATGGTTTGGGTATATGCATTCCCAGAAACTAAACTAACAGAGTCCTGCCGGGCAACAGAAAGGAGTGGCCAAACAAATCTTCCCCCATTATGAACCTTGATGTGAACCACGAAAATTCGACAAACCCCGCCCTCCTTGCGGACCTGCATCGCATTCTTGGGACACATCAAATCCTCTCGGACCCACTCGACCTGCTCGTTTATGAATGCGATGCCTACACGCTGGAGAAAAAGGTTCCGTCGGTGGTGGTTCTGCCCAATTCCACTTTGGAGGTGGCCGAGATCGTCCGGTGCTGCAAAAAACACCAGGTCGCTTTCATTCCCCGGGGGGCAGGCACCAACTTGAGCGGTGCCATTCTTCCCATTGAAAACGCAGTCATCATCTCGCTGAGCCGCATGAACAAAGTGCTGCAAGTGGATATCGAGAACCGGCGAGCGTTGGTTGAAGCCGGCTGTGTGAACATCTGGATCACCCATGCCGTCCGCTCCGCCGGCCTCCTCTACGCCCCGGATCCCTCAAGCCAAACCGCGTGCACTATCGGAGGCAATGTGGCCACCAACTCCGGAGGCCCTCACACGCTCAAGTACGGCGTCACCACCAACCACGTCCTCGGTTTCGAGATCGTCTTGCCAGAGGGAGAAGTCATATGGCTGGGCGCGACCATGGAAGGCGGAGAAGACACCGGCGGCCTCGACCTCCGAGGCGCTGCCATCGGGTGCGAGGGCATGTTCGGCATCGTCACTCGCGTCTTAGTGAATCTTATTCCCGCCCCCCAATCCTGGAGAACTTTATTGGGCGTCTTCAGCTCTGTCGACGATGCCAGCCAGGCCGTCAGCGACATCATCGCGTCAGGAATTGTTCCCGCAGCCCTCGAGATGATGGACCAACTCATCACCCAAGCGGTCGAAGCGGCCTACAAGTTCGGCTTTCCCCTCAATGCAGGTGCGCTCCTGATCGTCGAGCTTGATGGTCTCGAAGCAGACCTTGAGAATCAGGCCGTGGAGGTGGAGCGGCTATGCCTCGCCAACCACGCAAATGAAGTGCGTCGCGCCCGCACCGACAAGCAACGGGCCGATCTCTGGAAATGCAGAAAAAGGGCCTTCGGCGCAATCGGGAGGCTGAGTCCTAATTTTCTGACGCAGGACGGGGTGGTACCCCGCTCAAAACTCCCCGAGATCATGCGTTTTATCCAACAAACCAGCGCCAAATACGGTCTGAGGATCCCAAATGTGTTCCATGCGGGCGATGGCAACATCCATCCGCTCATTCTTTACAACGAAACCCATGCGGAGGAAGTGGATCGAGCCGTCAAAGCGGGCAACGAAATCCTGGATCGATGCCTCGAGCTCGGGGGCAGCGTTTCTGGAGAACACGGCATCGGAGTCGAAAAAGCCGGCTTCATGGAGAAACAGTTTTCCAAAGCGGATATCGAAGCCATGAAATCGTTGCGAAGGATTTTCGACCCAGAACAGCGCTGCAATCCTCGGAAAATGTTTCCCAATGGAAAACGGTGCATGGACTTCGCGCCACGCCGTCAGATTTCGGTCTGACTCGGATGAAACTCAAACCCACCACACAAACCGAACTGAGCTCGATGCTGGCCCGAGCCTCAAGCGATCTCACGCCCATTGCGGCCGTGGACCTGACGCATTTCGACCAAATCGTTGAGCATTGCAGGGAGGATTTGACCGCGACGGTTCAAACTGGCATGCGTTTCCAATCCTTCCAAGAGACTCTCGAAAAGCACGGGCAATGGCTGCCGCTTGACCCACCGCCTTCAGAAAACCTGACGGTGCTCGATGTGCTGAATCATGATCTCACAGGGCCCAGACGCTACGCCTTCGGAAAGGCGCGAGACTACGTCCTTGGCCTCAAGGTGGTGCTGGCCGACGGGACAATTATCCGCACCGGGGGAAAGGTCGTAAAAAACGTGGCGGGTTACGACCTTGGAAAACTCTTTATCGGGGCAGGCGGTTCCCTGGGTATTCTCATCGAAGCCACTTTCAAGCTCCTGCCACGGCCGCGTTCAGAACGGTTCCTCTACAGAACCTGCGCCTCAGGCCCAGAACTCCAAACCACCCTGGCCGCGATCAAACATTCGCCACTCCGTCCATCGGTGATGGATTGTTGCCGGTTGGAAGGCCTCCCCGCCTCCGGGGATCTAGTCGCCTTGGTGCTGGGATTTTCCGGCACCTCTGCCGAGGTGGAGTCGCAAACAAGCCAGGCAGCTGGCTTCGGTTTTTGCCAAGCCATCGACCTAGATTATGACCGGAGATTCTGGAGTTCCCGAGCTCGTGAATCCGTGCGAACCCTCTCCGTGACCCCCAAATCCGTGGCTTCCACAATCAAAAGTCTCCTCCCATCTCCCTTCCTGTGTAGGGCGGGGAACGGCATCATCTACATGGCGCATAGTGGAGAATCCGCAGTGTCCCCCGAAAATACGGTGCTCGAGCACCGGACCAAGAAAACCTTCGACCCCAACCACATCCTGCCTCGTCTTCCTTCGCGCCTATGAACCCTGAGCGGTCAACCGGCTTTCTTGACACCCTCAAAGCTTCTGCCTGCATTCATTGCGGCCTCTGTCTTGCCTCGTGTCCGACTTATGTGGAAACCGGCGATGAAAACCTTTCGCCCCGAGGGCGCATTTACTTGATGCGCGCCATGGACAAGGGCGTTATTCCAACCACGCAGAAGAGTGCTCGAGCCATCGATTCCTGCCTGGGTTGTCGGGCTTGCGAAGCCGTCTGCCCCAGTGGCGTTCACTATGGTCAACTCCTTGAGGAAACTCGCGAACATCTGAATCGATCCGTTCAGCGGGGATGGAAAGAAACTCTCCTCACCAAAGTCTTTGTTGAAGGAATCCTCGCTCACCCCGAACGCATGGAAATCGCCCTCACTCCCGCCCGTTGGATCAAGCAGGCGGGGTTGGAACGATTTGTGCCAGCAGCACTACGGGAACCCCTGTCCTTCGTCGATAAAACCCGGCCCAACGAGCAAAGTCTCCCAGCCTTGTCGCATACAACGAGAGCCCCCAAACTCGGCACGGTAGCCCTGGTAGCCGGATGCGTGATGGATGTGATGTTCAGGGAGACGCACAGGTCAACAATCCGGCTTTTGCTAGCCGCAGGCTACGATGTCGTTGTGCCTCAGGGGCAGGGTTGCTGCGGCGCTTTGTTCTCCCACAACGGGAACATGGCTGAAGCGAGGCGCTGCGCCATCAAGAACCTGGCGGCGTTCAATGTCTCGAATTTGGAGGCCGTGGTGATCAACGCCGCTGGCTGCGGTTCCACGTTGAAGGATTACGGTCCCCTGCTCGCCCAAGATCCCCAGTGGGCTCCGTCTGCGAGGGCTTTTTCCATCAAAACTCGCGACTTGTCCGAAATGCTCGAACCAGAATCCATCGACTGGAGGCCTTCGCGATTCAGGAAAGTGACCTACCAGGACGCCTGCCACCTCGCCCACGCCCAAAGGATCACACTCGCCCCAAGAAACCTTGTCAAACGTGTCGCGGGAGACGCGTATGTCGAAATGCCCGAATCCGACCTCTGCTGTGGCAGTGCGGGAAGCTACAACCTGACCCAACCAGAAATGGCAGGCAGGCTAAGACGCCGAAAGACCGGCAACATTCTGTCGACAAATACCGAGGTCGTCGTCACTTCTAACCCGGGATGCCTGCTGCAAATGAGGGCTGGACTCCAAGCGGCAAAAAACTCCACCACACAGGTGCTGCACATAGCCGACTTCCTGGCGGCGCACCTGCCGGTTGAGACGGGTATTTGATCAAGAACAGAGCCCCGGAGGGCATGGAGAACCTTGAGAAAAGATTTCCCCCTCTCCCTGACCGCATTGTCTCCGTGGTCGATTCTTCCGAAGAGGAATCGCTTCCACATTCAAGCCAGCCCTGCCAAAGCCTGCTTCACGGCGCCGAAATTTGGCAGATCCTTGACCGTGGGAGTGACCTCTGAGTAGCGAATGACCCCGGCTTTATCCACGACGAACGCGGCACGGGCGCTGACCGCCCCCAAACCCACCAAATCAGGCAGCAGCACACCGTAGGCCTCCGCTGTTTTCTTATTGAGATCGCTTGCGAGGGTGATGGAGATCTTTTCCTTCTGAGCCCAGGCTTCCTGCGCGAAAGGACTATCCACGCTGATCCCGATCACATCGGCGTTCAGGTCGGAGTATTGTCCCATCCCGGCGCTGATTTCGCACATCTCTGTTGTGCAAACCCCCGTGAATGCGAGCGGGAAAAAGAGGATGACAGTGTTCTTCACCCCCGCATTTTTGCTCAAGGTCACGTCGGAAAGACCCGACGATGTCTTGGATTTGAGATTGAAATCAGGGGCATTGGAGCCGACAGATAGTGCCATAAATATTAAAATAGATTTAAACGTTTTCCAACCGCGACAGAAACCACAGTGGGGGTATAAGACATCCCGGAGGCGCTGTCAAACCGCTGAAACAATCTCCCAGCTCAGAAGTGCTCTTGCCCAGGACACCGCGGGGCGTCGAATTACGGACGCTCGTTGGCTCCTTCAAGTCGCTTTCCGCGTTTGCCATAAGCCGGGCAAGGTCTGAATTTAGGAATGCACCACACTCCACCTGGAGTCGGGCATCACTTAAAACTCAGTCTGGAAGACCCCCGGAAACTTCG
>CANLCA010000027.1 GCA_947487925.1 Verrucomicrobiales bacterium
AGCTGTCCACGATGAAATCGGCGTGCAGCGCCAATGCCAGCAGGGCGACGGCCACGAACCAATACGACCGAATTCGCCCCACCATCGCTTGATGAATCCACACACTGGCTGCCCCCACCAGCAAAGGCGCAACTTGATGGGGATCCTCCTGATGAAGAGCCAGGGCGTATAAGACCATCAACTGCGACGCCGAGAGAAGACATCGTCCCCAGTATTGCCGCAGCGCGATCCATTCCGTGCCGTCGATTGCCGCGATCTGTTGGATGAGGGATCGCACTGGGGAACGCTGGTAGCTGGCCATGATAAAAAGATGTGCTAATGCCAAGGCCACCCAAGCAGAGGGGATGGCGTGGCCGAAGGGCGACAACCCTGGGTAAGCCGTCAAGGAGAAATAGGACCCAACGATCAGCGCGATGCCCCCATAAAAGCCCAGCCACCAGGTCCCACCGAGGCCACGCAAACGCAGCAGCAGAAACGCGAGAGCGACCACCATTGGAGCGTTGGTGTGATAATGATCCGTGTGGATCCTCACACCCGAATGCGGAAAGAGCATCATCTGAAAAAGCGAGCGGGAAACGTAAAACACCAGCAACAGGAAACTCATCACGGTAGCGGAGTTCAGGTAGCGGTGGGCGTGGTCTGCATTGCGGCCGTGTTCGATTTCCGCGCGAGCATAGAAGTAGATCGTGGGCAGTCCCAGCGCGAGGAAAACCGTGTCAGGGTGGCGCAGCGCGGGGATCAAGAGCGCCAGGCACCAGAGCGCGAGCGAAACTCCAAAATGATAGAGCCCCTCGTACCAGTCCCGATACGCCTCTTCGCCGGCCCCTGGATTGCGAGCCGCCGACCGGAAATAAAGTCCCGCGAGCCAGGCCAACAAGCCGGAAAGAACAAACCGACCTGGGGTGATGGTGCTGAGATCCGGGTAGACGAAGTAATTAAAAGCCAGAAGCATCAGGACCAAACCAGCTAGCAAGACGTTCCATTGATTGAGAGCGCGGGTCAATCCGTCACGCCGCAGGATGTACCGAGCCGCAGTCCCTTGGGCAAGGGTGGCAATGAAACCGAGGCAAACCATGTGGATGTTCGACAGCCCCAGGCGCTCCAGCATGTCCCCGAAGGCGATATGAACGGCATGCACGTTGGCGGCCGAAAGGGACCCTGCGGCAAGCAGAAAAAAGAACCGCTGCGGCCACGCGAAACCTACAAGCAAGAGGGTCAATGCACCCATGTAGGGTGCGGACAACTGAGCCGGCGACATTCGCCACATCGGGTCAAAAGTCTGGTACGCAGTGGCCTGACATGCGAGCGCGACGGAGGGCAGCAACATCCAAAAACGTGGCGAAAATGAAGGTTCAGTCTGAGCCCCACAGTGATCGATCCACTTCGGCCAAATGGCGTATGCTCGGTGTGCGACAAGGGCAAGCGCCGCCATAAACAGCCCCAGCAAGGCCGCTCGCCAAGGCATTAGAAGGAGCACCACTCGTTGCATGGGATCGAGCTGAGCCAACTCAGAGCCCTGAATAAACAAATAACCGAGCAAGATGCCGACGAGCAACATGGCGCCTGAACGGTTGGCGCGAGCGGATAACAACAAAGTTCCCAACAACAGCCCTTGTTGAAGGGTCGTCAACACGTGGGTCGCGGACCCCATCATCGCGAGGAAAGCGGCGGATGACGCCAGAAGCAAGAGCCCTACCCCGCCCCACTTGAACGGCTCCCACAGCGGACGCCAACGTGCCCGCCACCGCGGGCTCGCCTCCAAAAGAAGTTGGGCCACTTCGATGGCGGCAACGAATCCCAACAAAGGCGTGTAAATGTGTTCCCACGAAAGCCTCTGGATCAGGAATCCCTCGCCCACACCGGTCCAAGAAAGGAGCGATACGAAGGTGAGCACAAAAAGGGCGACGCCATGGCTTTTCCGTCCCTCCGTCAAGCCATGCCATACTGTCTGCAAAACGATAAATGCTACGAGCCAACCCACGTTCATCCAGGGCTCACCCCGAATGAGAACCAGGGCGCAGAGTCCCGCGATGAGCAGGCTTCCACCACTCAACACGGTCCGGGTGGTGTCCCTCAACAGTTGCTCCACCCACGGCTGGCGTGCCGCTTGGACCCCATAAACCCAGTACAACACCTGGAGCAGCAAACCGGTGAGCAAGACCGGCAACTGCCATTCGGGGGCATGGCCCAGCGCGGTTGCGAGTCGCGGATTCGCAAAGTGAAGCGAGAGAAAAAAAACCACCCAACTCGCGTGGACCGCCCCCTTCGCAGCCTCGGTTGCCCGCCATTGGACCGCGAGCAGGATCCAGACAAAGCCCGTCAATCCGAGAGCGGCCGCAGTCTTGAGGGCTACGACGCCGGTTTGTTGTTGGCCCCAGACCACCCACAGATCAACGCGCAGCACGAGGAAAAGAATCGTGCACCACATCGGTATGACGAAGAGTGTCGGGTCGCAACGTCTGAGCGGGAACGTCTGAGTGCCCAGGAACAGGTCACCTCCGCGGAGATCTTGGAGCCAGGACCACCCTTTCACGCGAAACACGGCTAAGGCCAGTCCCAGGGCACCGACGGAACTCCCTAGCCCCGTCCCCCAGCCCAGTGTTGGAAATTCCTGTTGAAACTTCGCGTTCAACTCAGGAAACAGCACCGCCAAAATCACCGCGGCCATGCCCGATGGAATGAGGGAACGCGAGTGATAAGCCGTGCAAACCAAAGCGCCAGCCATGAGGAATGGACCCACCACATCCATTGTGGCTCGATACCATAACGCATCTCCGGGCGTTCCCTGCTCCATCACCACGCGGACCAGCATGCCAGCAACGGAGAACGCGCCGAGGGTCCACAGAACCGTGGAACGCGCCTGGATTAACAAAGGCGCGGGGCGAGCGCTTATGAGGAGGAGCCACAGCGCGGACAAAAGGCCCAGACCAAACACCATGGTGTTGCCATGCAAGCTCCGGCCCTCCATGTCCACGCATCCGAAGTAAGGCAACGACAGCGCGAGCAACACCATGGTCGTGTGCACCCAGCCCAAACGCTGGGCGCAGAAAGCCCTGTAAGCGAAGTACCCCGCCGTCAGCACCAACGCCACTCCGGTTTCCAGGGGCGCTGAACGCAGCCGCCACTGTGAGAGAACACTCACCACAGCCGTGAGAACCAGGAGCGCGGGTTGGAATTCGCTCGCTGCCTCGGCGAGCCGTGCGGATCCCCTGTTTCCAGCTACGATGCGCAGCAGGCCCGTGGCCAGCGCCATGGCAAGCCCCAGCCATGGCAGCCAGTTTGCATCCCGACCCTTCGGGAAACCTTGCAACAATCCAACAGAAACCCCGCTGAGCAAAAGCAGAGTCAACCCGATCCAGTAATGCAACAGGCCTTCGCGGCGCTCGGCCTGCCGCAGCCAGACCACACCCGCCAGAGCGAAGACGGCGACGCGCAGTTCGGGTTGTCGCATCCCCATCAGCACTCCCATCAACACCAGCGCGTAGCCGAAAAACGATTCCGTGTCGCGATTTCTCCCCGTGGGTCGCAGTTCAAGGAAACGGCGTTCCATCCGGAGGACAAGCCCGCCCGCGAGAATCAACAGCACGGCATAATGAGTCGGCAAGGGCAGCTCGCCCATCGTCCAGTGGACCCACGCGAACACCTGCATAAAAGTGAACGCCAGGGTCCCTGCAAAAAACCAAGGCACACGTTTCTCCGCCACAAGTTCGGCGGTCAAAACGTTCCGCGCAAAGTGAATCAGGCTCCCGGCAAGGACTGTAAACCCGACGTAAAATCCCGCCGCCAACCCCGATCGAATCTCCCCTCCTTCACTAAAATTGCGGGCGACTGGCCCTATTGCCACGAGGGCGTTTAGGAAAAGTAAAGAGCCGCCTTGCAGCGAGCTCAACGAGGGGAGCACACTCGCGCACCATTGTCGCAGCTGCCACCCGAAGAGCCCCAAATAGATCGATGCCATGATGGGCACCACCACCGACTTGTTCGCCACCGCCGGATCATCGCTGGCCAGGGCCACGGCCATAAAGTTCACCGGCAACAATGCCATGGCAGCACCGCGCAACAACATGCCCGCCCCACGGGCGTCCTCGGACCTTTTCTCCAGCCAGGCACCGGTTCTGCCAAGAGCCATGGTCATCATCGCCAGCAACGCGGGCATAACGCTGTAACGCCAATACCACTCCCGATCCCATGTGTAGTAGGCCAGCAACGAAGCGCCCACGAGAACCATGGCCAAGCCAGCCAGCAGGTACCAGTTCTCGGCGATGGAAGGTTGGATGTGATCGTGCCAGACGGAGGAACGAGGCGTTTCGGGAGGGTCGGATCCCTCCTGTGTTTCCGAAAAGTCTTCAAGAGAAACTGCGCTGGCTTCGTCGGGCACCCTCTCCGGGCCGGGCAGAATTTCGGGCACGACGTCCCTAGCCAGCTTGGATGGCGACACTGGTCGCGGCTGAGGTATTTGAATGGTGGCCCGATCCGCCAGCACGGGCGGGGTCTCGGTGAGGCCCAACAATCGATTGATCTCGCCCGCGCCGAAAGCTTGGTGCCAGCGGTTGACAAACGCTTCAGGATCCACCGTTTGGCCACGTTCGATTTCCCACGTTTCCAACGCACTTAAGCGAGATGGATCTCGTTCCAGGCTCCAAAGCAGGCGGAGTTCATCTCCATAATCTTCCCGGATCCTAGCGAGAGCTTTCACCCGGTTTCGGCACAAATCGGAGCTGTTTGTCAGGAAGCGCACCCAATCCCCCCAGTCGTGATAACCTCGCTTGCCAAACCTGAGCATCAGCACCAAGGAAGCGCGCTCCCGCTCCCAGGGCTCGTTGCAGAGGGACAGGATCACGCCCGCCGCCTCGTCGCTCGAGCATGTCAGCACCCCATCCAGCACCTCCTGACGCTTCGCCCGATCACTTCCGCAGGCCTCATAAACCTCAGGCACATCCTCCAACCATCTCGATACATCACCCAAATGCGCCTCGGCGGGATCGGGGTTAAGATGCTCCCATCGGGACTCAAGAGCCTTGAATTGGGCCCACGATTCCTGCCAGACTTTCTCGATCTCGGCTTGGATGACCGGCAGCATCTCCATTCTCCCTTTGAGAAAGTATCGGCACACCGTGAGTTCGGCGAGACGAAGGGCGACATCGACCAACGAGTCATCCGCGCGCCAGCCCAACGGAGCATCCATGGGCAAATCAGCGAGGTCCGGGAAAGCCGAGGGTCCGATCCTTTCCCCATGGAGACGCAGGTCATGGCAGGCAGAGGCATCCTTGAGCGACTTGCGATGCATCGCCTCACGGAGGCGGTGCCAAGCAGGATGATCCTCAGGCCCAACAGCCTGGATCAGGGCCAAGGTGGACAGTGTTTGTTCTGGTGGACCCACCAATTGTTCCAGCACTGGGATGACGTCGTCGCTCCTCAAGGTGCCGCTCACGAGGTGTCGCACCAGGAGCGAGACCAAATCGGTTTTTGAGGAATAGTCCATACCGTTTTATCTGAATAGAAGTGTGCTCACTGGATCGAACCTAACCTGTTTCTCGGAAGGGGTGATAATCGATAAAACTGTAGCTTCTATCGAAAAAATCAATATCGGGAAATGTGCATCGCGTTTGATACAGGGATTCGCGATTCCGAACATGATGGCAACCGGTGGCGTGTTCCCATGAAAACGATCTATCCGGACTACAATGCCAGAACGCCTTCCAGTCTATTGACCCTTTCAGGTTGTGTGCCAAACGGTCATCAAGCAATGCATTTTGTTTCCTCTGCGCTCTCTAAAATTCCGTACGGTGGGTTTTCCTCGGTACGGCTTTAAACCCTCCTGACACCACGGCCGCCACGTTCCGTCACGCCGCGCCGCGCCGGGACTCTTGGCAGTGGTTAGAAATGTTGCGTCCAGGCGCGTTTTCCCGCACTTCCAGGAGAATTCACGAAAATCATCGAGATGCGGGAAGTGGTTGTGAACACGCATGCTAACACAGGAAGACGCTTTTTCCGGGCGTCCTTTCCGAGGTTTCAACTCCTTCATTCTGAAGCCAGAACACTCGAGATTGAGTGATTTTCAATTGCGATGACGATGACGATTACGAGGGAATTGGAGTTTCGATTCTATCGGACTTGGAACCTCCGTTTTTTCTGAGTTCAGAGGCTGGCGCCCACTGGCAGTGATTTGTGTGGTGGGTCTTTCCGGAAACCCGGCCTTCCGAACACGGGCTTACCGCCGATCTCGTAAATTACCAGGCGCCTCTCGGAGGGTCGTTGTGTCTAGGTCCAGAACGCTTTCAACCTTAAAACGGCAGTTGAACAACGTGAAGATTGGCAAAGGTTTGGATGAGAAAGGTTTGACGAAGAACGAGGCAAATCATTTAAGGATCTGGTGAGTGATCCGGAATGACTTTATCCCCAGGATGTTGCGAAGATTCGCCGTGAGCAACTGCCGTTTCAAGGTCCAAAGGGATCTCTTGGATCATGCACCGTTAGCGGGCTTGTTAGAGTTTTCAGTTTTAACTTTTTTTGAAATCAAGTAGAGTGAGTGGGAATGAGACTTCGAGGCCGTTTCGTGCTTTTTTCGATGTTGCTGGTGATGACAGTTCTTGCAACCGGCTGCGGCGGGTTTCAGGCGTCGCGTTCTGTTTCTCCGCTGGATTTCTTCGCGCCTCGTTTCATGAGAAATGAGCCCCCACCGACCCAAGAGCCGGCTTCGCCGCGAGAATTGACCGTTGCCCCAAAACCCGGGTCAGTGGCCGGTGCGGGAGAGGCGAAGAGTTAGGAGCGCTCTGGGCTAGGCAGTGAGTCGCGTCCATGAGAACCCGCTAAGGCATGTTTCACGAGCCATGCCCCCGACCTTTCCAGAAAGCCCACCGCAGCCGGTTGACCGGTCGGTTCGAGTTGATTTAACTGAGGTTGTGGATGGCTTTTCATCGCTGCGACTGGAGGGCACCCTTGATCTGCGGGGCGCCACCCGGCTCTGGATGGAGCTTCCTAAAAAGCTATCGAATAAAGAGTTGAAGAAACTGGAGATCGACGCCTCCGGCATCGAGTTCTGTGACGGCGCTGGAATGGCTTTGCTTCACCACCTAGCGATTGGCGGGATGACCCATGGGGTCGCGGCGCGGCTGGTCGGATTACGGCCAGAGTTTGACACGATTTTTAAAAGCTATAGCGCGCCGCTCGGGGAAGGCGTCGAGGATTTGGACCCATCCCTAGCCCGGTTTTCGATTCCCGCCGAGATCGGCGCCACCGCGAGTGTTTTCAAGTCGGATTTGAAGGAGCAGGTCAGCTTCATCGGGCATATCAGCTCGGGGATTGTTTCCACTCTTTTCAATCGGCGCATGATGCGCTGGCCAGAGGTGCTGAGGGTGTTTGACAGTGCCGGTGTCAATGCGCTCCCCATCGTTTCGTTGATCAGTTTGCTCGTGGGTTTGATTATCGCTTTTGAATCCTCTCAGCCTCTCGAACAATTCGGCGCCCAGATCTTCATCGCAAACATGATCGGGCTCGTCATGATCCGTGAGCTGGGGCCCATGATGACAGCCATCATCCTGGCCGGCCGTTCTGGCTCCGCCTTTGCGGCCGAGTTGGGCACGATGAAAGTCAACGAGGAGCTGAATGCTCTTCAGACCATGGGTTTGGATCCCGTTCGATTTCTGGTCGTGCAACGGGTTGTCGCAGGGGTCTTGCTCACTCCGGTTTTGACTCTGTATTCGATGTTGATGGGCGTGTTAGGAGGGGTGATCGTGATGCTGAGCTTGGGCTTCCCCATCGCTGCCATCTACAATCAAATCGTCGCCAGCGTCGCGCTCGGGGATATCATGGTTGGCCTCGCCAAAGGCGCCGTCTTTGGCGTCATCGTCTCTTTCGTGGGATGTCTGCGCGGGTTGCAGACCCGGACTGGTCCCTCCGCTGTGGGCGAGGCTGCGACCCGGGCGGTCGTCAGCGGCATTCTGCTGATCATTGTGGCGGACGCCATTTTTTCCATCTTCCTATTCCTTCTCAAAAAATGAGCGCCGTCGCGGATCCAGTTATTCTTGTGCGCGAGTTGAGCGTCGGCTACGAGAGCCGGGTGGTGCTCCGCGACGTCAGCTTTCGCGTCGAGCCCGGGGAGGTGTTTGTGATTTTGGGTGGATCAGGCTGCGGCAAAAGCACTCTGTTGAAGCATCTCATCGGGCTCCATGAACCGATGGAAGGCGAGATCTGGATTGGCGGGGAAAACCTGGTGGCTTCCGGAGGGGAGGACCGCCGCCGACTGATGCAAAAATTTGGAATGATGTACCAGAGCGGAGCGTTGTTCGGCTCAATGAGCGTGTTGGAAAATGTGAGGCTCCCGCTGGACGCCTACACCGACCTTCCTGAAAACGCCAAGAACCTGATTGCCCTCTCCAAGCTGCGGCTCGTCGGCCTGGCTGCCGCCGCTGGCAAGATGCCCTCCGAGCTCAGCGGTGGCATGCAGAAGAGAGCCGCGATCGCGCGCGCGATGGCGCTCGACCCGGGGATCCTTTTCTTGGACGAACCGTCCGCCGGACTCGACCCCATCACTTCCGCCGGGCTGGACGCGCTCATCAACCAACTTTCGGAACGGTTCGGAATCACGTTTGTCATTGTGACCCATGAGCTTCCAAGCATCTACTCCATCGCGGATCGTGTGATCATGCTCGATGGCCAGAGAAAGGGCATCATCGCACAGGGTTGTCCCCACCATCTCCGCGAGTCAGCTTCAGATCCCTGGGTCCGGCAGTTCTTCAATCGCGAAGCCATCGGGGCTACGTAACTCGCTCCAACCTATGGCCGCCAAAAATAATCACTACAAAGTCGGCGTGTTTGTCCTCTCCGCGCTGGCAATATTTCTCGCTGCGTTGTTCGCGTTTGGTGCGCGCGGGTATTTTGAAAAGAAAACCGCCTACGAAACCTACGTCACCACAGACGTGGATGGCTTGTCCCTCGGCTCGCCGGTCAAACTTCGCGGGGTCACGGTTGGCAAAGTCACACGAATCGGATTCACCTGGAACGAGTATCCCGGGGCGCACCACGGCTACGTGATCGTCGAGTTCGAAATTCGTGATAGCACCAACCCCCTGCCGCCAGGCCAGGTCCTCGACGAGGTTCTCCACAAGGAGATCCGCAGAGGGCTGCGGGCGCGGGTCCGAGGACAAGGCATCACCGGTACCAGCTACGTTTCTCTGGAGTATTTGAAGCCGGAGAACAACCCCGCTCTCAAGGTCGAGTGGGTCCCTCGAAACCTCTACATTCCTTCCGCGGAAAGCCAGTTCGGCCAGATGCTCGCTTCCATTGAAACCACGTTGAGAAATTTGGAGAAAGTGGACCTTGCCAAGTTGAGCGAGGGGTTGGAGCGCGACCTCGCTTCGGCCGAGAACATTCTTAAAAAGGCAGAAAAATTTGATTTTGGAGGCATTGGAGACAACTTGAACGGGCTGGTCACGGAGCTTCGTGTCAGCAACGGCCGGCTGCAATCGTTCATCGAGGACGCCCGGCTCAAGGTGCGCGAAGCGGATATTGCGGCGATTTCCAAAAACGCCGAAAAGTTGCTCGTGGAACTCCGTGACACAAGCAGTCGCCTGGGCTCGACCCTCTCCAAGATCGATACCGCACCGCTTAACGAAACCCTCGCAAACGCCCGGGTGGTGACCGAGAACGTTAATGGGGTATTGGAAAGTTTGCGCCAGTATCCCTCTGGATTTTTCTTCGGCAACCCTCCACCACCCGCCAGGAGTGTGCTTCCACCCTCTCAGAAATCTTTATCCAAATGAAAGTCCTCCCCCTTGTCGCGGCTCTTTCGAGCTGCCTTTTCCTCTCCGCCGGGTGCCTGTCAAAACCCCCGTTGATGAAAGAAACCTTTGTGCTGACCGGACCTGGAGGCCCTGCGGGGTCGGTCTCGAAAAATCCGCTCGCGCCCCTAGGCATCAAGAGCTTCAGCGTCGCCCCCGTTTACGAAAACAGATCGTTTCTTTACAGAATCTCTGAGGAAACGTTCGAGCAGGATCCGTACGCAGAACTGCTTGTTCCTCCGTCCCGGTTGATGCCCAACGTCTTCCGTTCCCATCTCCGCGCCACCGGGGTCTTCAGATCAATCATCGAACCTGGTTCTTTCTTCACTCCCGTCTTTAACACCGAGATCACCGTGTCCGAATTCTACGGTGACCTGCGAAAACCAGAACAGCCGACGGCGGTGCTCACGATGCGATTCCTCGTCATCGAGAGCGCATCGACCCCGTCGCAGGAGCCATTTTTTCAGGGCGAGATCACGAGGCATATCCCGATCCCATCCCGCACAGCGGCGGCACTGGCAGGGGGCTGGAACCAGGCGCTCAAGGAAATCGCGGAAGAATTTGCCACAACCCTGCGGTCCCGACCATGACCTTCAAACGTTCAAACGGCAATTGCCCTGCGCGAAATTTCGCAAGGTCCTGGCAATAAAATGGTTCCCGGTCGCTCACGAGATCCATCATGGAGATGCCTCATTCCTCGTCCAACCTATCTCACCCAGGCCTTTGCCCATCTCCACCCCGCTCAACTGCCGTTTTAAGGATGATTCAATGGCCTGAGGAACGTGTTTTGATGGAGCAAATCTTGAGCATCAAAGGATCTCAATCCCGACTCTTGTGGGTTGTGGACCGCGCCAGACGTCTTCCCGATTTCCCGCCGGCCCAAAGAATCGATGCGAACCGCGTTGAGGGGTGTCTTTCCAAACTTTGGTTCCAGGGGGCCCTCTCTCAAGGACGTTGCGTTTTCTCTTGCGACTCGGATTCCATGGTCGTGAAAGGCATGGGGGCTCTGCTCTGCGAATCCTGTAGCGGTCGATTCCCGGTCGAGGTGCTTGAACGGCGAAATGATCAGCCTTTGCTGACGGCTCCCTTTGGCGCGGCTCTCACTCAGAACCGCCGCAGCGGTCTTCAGCGGTTGTGGGGCCAGATCGTGGCTTTTGCGGAGGTTCACGCGATGGGTTCAGCCACCAGCCCTTGAACCACCCGGGACGCCGCGAGCAATCCAAAGGCGCCGGTCACAAAACTCGCCGTGCCGAAACCGCTCTCGCAGTCGAGCCGCAGTTCGGATCCCTCCTCCCGTGATTCGCACACGGAGCCGTCGGCCCAAGGGTAGCGCATCGGTTCCGTTGAAAAAACCGCTTCAACCCCAAATCTTCTCGGGCGCTCCGGAAAACCGTGTTGGGCTCGCAACTCTTTGCGAACCTTCACTAGAAGCCTGTCATGGGTCGATTCCCCCAAGTCTGCCACGCGAGCTTGAGCGGGATCTCGCCGACCTCCCGCGCCGCCGACCGTGATGATCCGTATCCCGCGCGCGCAGCAGAGTGCGATCAACAGGGCCTTGTGCAATCCACTATCGATCGCATCGACCACGTAGTCGAACTTCTTCCCGAGGATGGATTCGGCGGTCTCCGGTAAAAAAAACTCCTGGCGCGCCTCGACGTCGCACTCGGGGTGAATTGCCAAACATCGGCAACGCATCGCTTGGACCTTGGGTTTTCCAACTTCCCCGTTCAATGCGTGGATTTGGCGATTCACATTGCTGAGGCAGATGTCGTCGAGGTCCACGAGTGTCAGGGATCCCACGGCGGATCTAGCGAGCGCCTCGGCAACCCAGGAACCCACTCCCCCGATTCCGACGATACAGACACGGGCCTGCCTCAGGTGTTCGAAGCCCGAGGCGCCATACAAGCGCTTGATGCCACCGAATCGCAGTTCAATGTCCGACACGGGCTCGATTCTTCAACGGCTTGCGAAAACCGCAAGCACGGAGAATTCCCGTTGAATATTAGAGCGGCAGTTGTCTGGAGTGAAGCTTCGCAAGATACTGGCGAGAACGTCTTTCAAAGTCGCTCATCAGATCCCTCCAGGAAATGTCAGCCAGGACAAAGGGTTCTCGTTTCCCATGATCCATGACTGATTTGAAGGGAATCGAAGTCCGCTGCATCGTCGAAAACCGTAGAGAGCTACTCACGCCTAAGGTCGGCACGACAGCGGGCTTTTACCCCTCGCCAATGTGTTGGGCTGACTTTAAGCTGGGGCCGATTCGATTGAGTCAAAAAATCGCGCCTCGGCACGGTTGAAATCCAGGATGACCGTTGTCTCCAACATCACTGAGTGGGCCTTGTTCGGGCTCGTTTTAGCCATCGCGACGGCCGTCCTCTTTTGGAGGTCACGAGCCCGTGCGTGGGTCAGGATCGGCTTCACTGGGTGTCTACTGGCCGTCGTGGCGTCCGCCGTGTTTCTCGAGTGGCGCACCGTTCGTGTTTCGGAGGTTCGGCGCCGGTTTGAGTCG
>CANLCA010000028.1 GCA_947487925.1 Verrucomicrobiales bacterium
CTTCTCACTTTCAAGGACTGTGGGTTGCTGATCCATCAATGAGCCGAGCCCGGTGCGGCCGACTTGTTCAAGTTCGCCCGGGTCGCCCCCCCGGGCAAAGCGCGACCCGGATCGACCACCACGCGCACGGGATGTTCGCCCGGGGGACGTTGCATCTTCAGGTCGGATTCCCACCCGCGCCGAGCCATCAACTGACGCAGTTTCCCATGATCCGCGCACCAGGATGCCTCGCGCTCACGGTCGCGCAATCGTTGTTGCTCGGACATTTCAGAACTGCCCGAATAGCGGAGCATGGCAGTTTGCACACGATCAAGGGAGGAGTCCGCCACCAATTCAATCGCATATTCCTCATCATCACGCTTGTGAACCAGCAACCGGCCGGAGTTGGTGAAGGCCGTCTCCATGTTTTCGCCGGCCTGATAGCCAAGCTCACGCAGGGCATCTAAGAGGGCCAACCGTTTGGCCTCGCGCTCGCGCCGGGCCCTGGCACCTTCCAGCGCTGCAGCGTGCCGTTTCCTCTGGGGACCGAGGTCGGAAGCCGCGGTCGAAGCAAGCAAGCCCTTGAGTTCCTCCGTCAGAGGGTTTGAAGCTAACTCTTCAAAAAGCGCGACCTGGTCGAGCATGGATTGCACCTCGGCCCGAAAGCGGCATAAACCTTTTTGCTCGCGAATCTGGCGGGCTCCCTGGATAATCAAGCCCTCCCCATGCATGCGCCGCACCTCGGGATCGGCGATTGATTCAATGACACAGGCCTGCTCGCAAAGCGCCTTGTAGAGATCCGAAGTGGGAAGCGAGGCCGCTTGTTCCAGGAGTGGTTCGAAGGAGGCCGCGGAGAACTCAGCCTTCTTCGGACCGGAGGTTTGAGAGGCTTTGACCACCGCTTTCTGTTTGGCCCAGTAGTCCGAGAATGAAACCGGGTTGGATGGGTCACGAAGCTCCGCAGTGGGCACCTCCGAGGATTGTTGGGTCAACCCTTCCAAGAGCACGCGACCCTTTTCAAGTTCCGCGCGCAGGTGGTTTAGAAGTGTTTCAGCGCTAGCCAGAGAGGCAGCGTCATCAGCGGCAACTCCGGTCCAGGCGACCGACGTGGGATCTGTGACCTCGCGGAGCCGCTGCATTTCCTCGTGGAAAGAGCCCTCGCCGGGCGCTTCACCCGGCTGCGGAACAGAGACAAATCTTTGGAGGGTCGCGAGCACCGACTCACGTTCCAGGCGAAACCGATCTAAATCGGAGCCCATCATTCGGTGGCGCATACGGAGCTCGACCAATCGGGCCGCAATGCGATGGCGAGTCGTCTCTATCTCTTCACGGGCCCCCACGACAGCGCTTTCGTAAGCCTTGACGGCCTCATCGTCCCGATTGTTTTGGATGGCCTCGAGAGCGCGGCTGGATGCGACTCCCGGTTCAGGGAGCGTGCATGACACGACTTCACCCAAAGTTTCGAGCTGGCAACGAAGGGCCTGCAATTCGGTGAAAAGCCGCGGGTACTGGAGATCGAATTCGCCACAACGATCCTTGTTGTGTTGACGCCGCGCTTCGCGGCGGAGGCGGCGCAGCTCCATGAGCTTTGGCCCACTCACGCGGCCCCCTTTGTGGACAAAGCAGTTTGATCGGGTTCCTGTGCACGCTCCGGCTCAAGCTCAAGTTCGAGGGTTGGGACCCCTCCAACTTCGCCCACGCTGCGGATCCTCACCGTCGCCCCCGCCGTGGTGTCCGAGTCGAACAAGGCGCGGGCAAGCGGGTTGATCAACCACGCTTCGAGCTTGTTTCCGATACCCCGGCCACCTTGGGACAGGTCCGACGTGCAGAGTCGTATCAACTCCTGTTGGACGGCTTCCGGGATCACGACTCGGATGCGCTGCCGTTCGGCAAGCAGTCCCAGGATGTTGGCCACCATCTTCGAGTAAATCTCACGCGCCACATCCGGCCGGATGAAATCAAACACCACGATATTCTCGCCGATGCGATTGAGAATCTCTGGCCGGTTCAATTGTGTTTTGAAGTGGTTCTCTATCTCAGTGCGAACCCTTTCCTCGACGACCTCGTAGGGATCATCAGGCGTCACTGTGGGCACGCGGTTCCCGTTCGCGTCGCGACGATAGATACCCAGGTTCGAAGTGAAGACGATTACCGACTCACTAAAATACACCCGCTCTCCGCGTCCCGAGGCGAGGACTCCGTCGTCCAGGAGCTGCAGGAACTTGTCAAGGATGCGCGGGTGCGCTTTTTCGATTTCGTCGAATAGCACCACGGCGAAGGGTTTTTCTCGAATGGCGTTTGTGAGCTCGCCGCCGGCGTCGTATCCCACATAACCCGGGGGCGCTCCGATCAACCGTTGGTCGGCGTGTTCGGCGGAGAACTCGCTCATATCAAATCGGATGTAAGCGCGTTCATCGCCAAACAGCAGCTCGGTGATGGTTTTTGCCAACTCGGTTTTGCCGACCCCCGTGGGCCCCGCCAGGAAGAGCACACCGCGTGGACGCCCGGTACCCTTGGACGCCTGGGCCCCGGACAGGCCTGTGATCGCGCGTTTCACGATGTCCAACGCCTTGGTTACAGCCTGGCGCTGGCCCTTGACGCGTCTTCGAATGAAGGGCTCGCCATCACGAATCTTTTTCCTGTCAATTTTTTTCCAAGGATCGTCGGTGACACCCAACTTATAGCGGCGCACGGCTTCGCCAATTTCTTCAAAGGACAGACGCTCCCTGCGCGCGAGCTGGCTGATCGCCACCACGTCGGCAAGGAGCAGGCCCTCCGTCTGGTCCACGAACGCGTCGACACAGGCGGTGCGCCCCGCCTCCGTGGCATCGCGAAAGCCATTGAGGCTGGGGGCGAGCGCTCGAGCCAAGGCGCCGCGCTGCAACGAATCGGGTCTGGGGATGGTGACGGAACGGACCCTGGGATTCTCGACGACAAGCCATCCCGGGAGGTCATTATCGCGCTCGCAAATCCAAAACAGGAGGTTGAAATGGGCCTCGCGCACCCGCCGAGTGACACGCGGGCTGGCTCCCAACCCGAGCATCAGCGCCTTGGTGAAAAACTCGTGCTCTCGCTCCGTAAGGGCGTCGACCCTCACGCTCAACCGCGAGGCGAAGTCCACAAAAATGGCTGTGAGATGATCGGGCGATGCCAGCACTCGATCCAGAAGCGCCATGGCGCGGTCCAGAGAGCAACGGTGGAACCCGTTCCCGTCAAACTGAACATCGCATAACTTCTCGAAAAAGGATCGCGCCTGGGCGATGTCTCCGGCCTTCGGAACCATCACGCTCAGACCCTCCGTCAGGTTGAAATTCAGGAACCCATCGTACCCTCGCAGGTTCAGGATTTCCACGAGGTATTGGGACAACGTGATAGGCGTGTATTTCCCTGGGGCGAAGGGAAACGGAAACCGGTCGCGCACATTTCCTGACAAGAGAAACTGGGCGCGGATCGGAATGAACCGGAGCACGTCACGGGCCCAGCGAGGGGAGATGGGATCCTTCAGGAAACCGTCTTCTTCGAAACTTTGTGAGCTACTGGACTCCATAGGGTTTGGTTGTTCCGACACTCGGTTTAGACCTTTCGTTTATGGTTTTCAATTCCCATCCGATGAATTACGCTTCGAATCCGGTTATGATACTGGTCATCGATAACTACGATTCGTTCACCTACAATCTCGTTCAATACCTTGGCGAGATGGGAATCACCATGGAGGTGCGCCGGAACGACCAGATCAGCCTGGGCCAGATCGAGGAACTCAACCCGGATCGGATTCTCATCTCGCCGGGGCCCTGTTCGCCCAGGGAATCCGGATTGTCCAACGAGATCATCCGCGCTTTTGGACCCAGGAAACCGTTGCTGGGAGTTTGCCTTGGCCACCAATGCATCGGTCACGTCTTTGGCGGAGAAGTCATTGTCAACTACAGGATGATGCACGGGAAGACTTCGTTGATTCATCATAGCGGCCGGGATTTGTTCGAGAACATCCCGACCCCGTTCATCGCGACCCGGTATCACTCCCTTGTCATCAAGCGCGACACCCTGCCGGCCTGCCTGGAAATCACGGCCGAGACTGAGGAAAAGGAAATCATGGGAGTGCGACATCGCGAATTTCCGATCTATGGCGTGCAATTCCATCCTGAGAGCATCCTGACGCAGCACGGCAAGATCATCCTCAAAAACTTCCTGAACCACTGATCCTGGCAAAGGATTCAGATCAGCTCGAGGTCGCCGGCGTCGATTTTCACAGCGGCAGCCTGGCCGATGAAGTCAAGTCGCAGCAACACTTCCACGAGACCCTTGCGGCTCTCCACAAAGCCCTCGCAACCGCGCAATGGGCCCGACTTGATCTTCACTCGCGTGCCCGTCTTGATAGTGGGCACGAGGTAAACATCCACATCCGACTCCACGGCCATCAAGATGTCGTTGAGCTGTTGCTCGAAAAGATCTTGTTCCACGACGTCGAGGAGGTTGGCGACGTAATCGCTTTGGTAGACTGTTTGACGGGAGGCCTTGACGAGCTGGAGGAACACGTAACCCGGAAAAAGGGGTTTCTGAAACACCAGGGTTTTTCCCCGGTATTTCTTGACGCTGCGCACGGTGGGCAGAGTGACCAGAAACTTTTCACGCTGGCAAAACTCCGCGAGCTTCTTTTCACAGCGCGGCCGCGTATGAGCGACATACCAGAAGATCTGGTCGCTGCTCTCTTCATTGTTTCCAACGGGCGTCTCCGACATGGGGGCAAACGGTCGCAAAGCCGAACCTCAGGCGCAAGAGGTTGTTTTATTAAGCACCTGATTTGGCTCGTCATCCGGTGGGAGACATCCCAAGAATCGAGCATGCGCATCATTGGTGGCACGGCAGCCAGGCGAAACCTCAAGGCCCCAAAAGGGCTCGCCGTCCGCCCCACGCCCGACTTGGTGCGTCAAGCCGTGTTCAACAGCCTGGGGAACCGGGTTGCGGAAGCCATGGTCCTGGAACTGTTTGGCGGCACCGGAGCCCTGTCCTTGGAGAGCCTGAGCCGCGGGGCCAAGCACGCGGTTTGCGTGGAATTGTCGCGACGTCATGCGCTCGGGATTCGGGCTAATTTCCAGGCCCTGAACCTCCCAGACCACACCCTGTCCATCTGGGTAAAGGACGTCTACAGCACGGTGCCCGCGTTGATTGCCAAAAACGAACGCTACGATCTCATCTTTGCGGATCCGCCCTACGGTGAAAAGAATGTCAACCAACGCTCCCGTTCCGACGCTCAGAAACTGCTCGACGACGCATTCCTTCCCGAATTGCTGAAACCAGAAGGTCTTTTCGTGTTGGGCCACGCCAAGCGGGACCAACTCCAAATCACGCACGCATGGGAGGAGGTAAAATGCCTCAGACACGGCGATTCCATCATGCGCTTCCTGCGCCGTTCACAGTCGAGACAACCATCGAGCTCGGAAACCCCCTTGATCCACGCCGTCGAGCCTCAACAAGGTAGGGTCAATCCGGGCGATGTGAGCACCTCCGAATAGGGGCGGATCTCGGAGCATTGAGTTGCACGATCCCCCACCCTATGGCCATGCAGTGTTCCTTGAGTCCATTCAGGGACGTGTGAGACTCACGCTTCTAAAAAGTGAGCCTTCCGATGATTGGGACCTCGGCGGCCTGTGCGGAGTTCTGCAGCACCAAAACGTTGCTATGGCATTTTCAGAACGGACCCTCTAGTATTGGGGACATGTCCTTCGATGACACCGACTTCATCGACCGCGAGTTTCAGGCCTCGACTCCGACGGCGTATGCCGCTCCGTCGCCCGGATCCGCTACGGGCGCCGTAGCGGGCGGTTCCATTTCGACAACCGCCCACCCGGCCTTGCGCCGACCTCCAACACGGGAAGAGCTTGAAACGAAAGTTAACGAGGCGCAGAGCAAACTGAGCGAGCTGCGGCGGGCCCAGGAGGAGTTGGAACGGGAACGAGCGGCCCTCGAGGAATCTCGTCGTCGAAGAACCGAGTTTCAAACCGGGCGCGAAGAAATGGTGCATCAACTCACGCGAGGGATCGCCATGCTGGAAGAATCGGAATTTGCGGCGCGCCAAGGAGCAGAACAACAAAGCCGGTCTCTTCTGGGTCTGCGGGATGGCTTGGCCAAAATCCAGTCGATCCAGGAAGACCATTGGACGGCTGAGAACTGGAGCCAGGAATTGACGAGGGCATTGACCCTGGTGGAGAACGCGCGCATGGAATGGAATTCGGCGCGCATCAAATGGCCCCGGCTCAGCAACGCGCCGCAGGCAGGGCGAACGCCGCCAGAAGACAGCGCGGCGACATCGGCCTTCTCGAAGGGAGCCGGCGCGTTTGAGGGAAAGCGGTTTCTAGAACTCACCCGATTAGGGCTCGCCTTCACCTGGCCGGCATTGGTGATGGGGGTCATGATCCTCGTGCTGCTGGGCGTCCTGCTTGCTCGAGGTCGATGATCCTAAGCCATGCGAACAATTTGATGAGCGCCGCTCCGGGAGCCACAGCCATGGGTTTCTTTAAGAAAAAGCCCGACCCGATCAGCGACAAAGCCCGTCGGTTGGAGGAGGAAATCGCGGCCCTCGAAGCCCAGATTCGGAGCCTGAGCGGAAAGCTCCCAGCAGCAAGCAGCACCCGGGACACGCCCGCCGAACACCCGGCGAGAACTCAACCGACGACCCCGCCCAAGGCTTCAGAGGCGCCGGTGTTCGAGAAGGTCAATCTGCACCGCGTCACGGCGGTGCCCGAACCGCATTCACCTGAACAATTTAACGATCTGGGAGTGCGCAAGTACGACCTTGCCGGCGCCTGGCACCGGCTTTTGCATCAGTTTCGGGGACCGGACGCCCACAATCCGAGGTTGATCAGCTACCTCGCGTCTGGAACCATCCAGGGCCTTCGTCCGTTGCGCTACGAGAAGCGCGTGGCACGAAACCGGTTCGTCGGGTTGTTCCTGCTGCTGCTGGTTATCTTGTGGGGGGTTGCGTACGTTTTCTTCAGGCATCGATGAGTCATCACACACCCCTGGATCTGCAGAACGTGGTGAAGCAAACCTCGGACACTCCACACCATGCTCGGGACCTCCCGGCCGGGGGTGAGGGGGCACCTTATAAGCTTGTGCGCCTAGCCAACGGCGCCTACAGCGTCCATTCATCGGCCGAGCGAGAAACATTCCACCCTGTCATCGGACCCGCGGCGGAAGCAGAGGCCTTGTACATTGGGCAAACGGGGATCCGGGAGCGGCTGGGAGGATTGCAAAGCGGCGAGGAATTCGTGGTGTGGGACGTGGGACTCGGGGCGGCAGCCAACGTCTTGTCCCTGCTGCGGGCAACGGCACAGACCCGCTCAAAGTTGCGCGTGCTCAGCTTCGACAAAACCACCGAGCCTGCCTGGTTTGCCCTGCGTCATCATGAAGAGCTGGGATACTTGGGGGGTTACACGGACTTCCTGGAGCGGGTTCTCAAAACGGAGAAGGAGCCCGAAGGGGATGCATGGGAGGGGCTTCATTTTGTGAACGGCGAACAACGTCTCCGATGGAGCCTGCGGGTCGCCGATTTCCCTGCGTTACTCAGGTTGAAGCCCAAGATGGAACCGCCGCATCTGATTCTTTTCGACGCTTTTTCACCGGCCCGAAACCCGGACATGTGGACCCTGGGGCTTTTTCAAAACTTGCGCGGATTCCTGGCCGATTCCCGCCCCTGTTTGATGCCTACTTACTCGCGAAGCACGATGTTTCGCGTGACCCTGCTACTCGCCGGTTTTTTTGTAGGGAAAGGACGTGCGACAGGGGAGAAGGAAGAGACCACAATCGCGTCGAATTGCCGGGAACAGATTGCCTTCCCGCTCGATCATGCGTGGCTTGAGCGGGCTGCGAGATCGACGAGCGCCGAACCGCTTCGGGAGCCGATTTACCGCCAACAACGACTGGCTCCAGAGACCTGGGAACAGTTGAAAGCTCACCCGCAGTTCGCGTGAACACAAACCCATCACACCCGGGTGCTCCGGGAACGTTTCGCGAGCAACTGCTTGCCGGAGGGTTCCCGATCCTGGCCCTTGCACCCATGCAGGATGTCACCGATCTACCTTTTTGGAGATTGATGACTCGATACGGCGGCGCCGACGTGTATTACACCGAGTATTTCCGGGTGCATGCGACCTCCAACCTGGAGCGGGACATTCTCGAATCCGTCACACAGAACCCGACCGGGAAGCCCGTTTTAGCGCAGATGATTGGCAACGATATACCAAGCCTGGTCCGCACGGCCAAGGAGCTGCAGCGCTACCCCGTGGCGGGGATTGATCTGAACCTGGGGTGCCCCGCACCCATCGTGTATCGCAAATGCGCCGGCGGAGGTCTGCTTCGAGATCCGCAGCACGTGGATGCGATCCTCGGGGCGTTGCGTCAAGCCATTGAAATTCCTTTTACGGTCAAGACCAGAATCGGGTTTGAAACACCGGATGTCTTCGACGAAATGCTGCGCCTTTTCGAAAAGCACCGGCCTGATCTTGTGACGGTGCATGCGCGCACGGTGCAGCAAATGTATCGAAGTCCGGTTCGTTATGACTTAATCACTCACGCCGTGAAAAGCCTGAGCATGCCTGTGCTGGCGAACGGGGACGTGGATTCGGGGGCTAAAGCGATCAAGATCTTAGGGGAAACGGGAGCCCGCGGACTGATGGTGGGCCGGGGAGCGATCCGCAACCCGTGGATCTTTGAGCAAACCCGGAGGGCGTTCCTGGGCGAAGCGGCCCGGCTGCCCACAGGACGGGATGTTTCGCGTTATATCGCTGAGCTGTACCACGAGGTCAAGCCGCCCAATGTCCGGGAGACCGCTCTGGTTCAAAAGATGAAAAAATACATGAACTACCTAGGTCTTGGAGTGGACCCGGGAGGCGAATTTCTCCATGAGATCCGTCGAGCCTCCAGCGAAACGGGTTTCTTTGCCGTCTGCGACAAATTCTTGAGCCACGACGATCCGATGCCATTGGAACCGTTTAAAACCTTGATAGACCCGGGCGGACTGGGTTCCTCGCACTCCCGATCCATCCTGGAGACGGACGTGGTTGAATGCGCATGCTCTTAGCATTTCACAAGCCCTTTGGCGTGCTTTCGCAGTTTACCCCAGATGGATCACCATGGAGGACGCTGAAAGAATTTGGTTTCCCTCCGCGCGTGTATCCGATCGGCCGTCTTGACGCCGAGTCCGAAGGGTTATTGTTGCTGAGCGACGAAGCCACCTGGACAGATGCGTTGCTGAATCCTCAGGCCGGCCATACCCGTGAATACTGGGTGCAAATCGAACGTATCCCCGATGAAACCACTCTGGAGAAGCTGCGGCAAGGGTTGGTGATCCAGGGGCAAAAAACAAGGCCCTGCCGAGTCCGGCTCCTGAACCCGCCGCCTCCTGTTCCGCAACGGGACCCGCCGGTCCGGTTCAGAAAGAATGTGCCCGACTGCTGGATCTCCCTCGAGCTCACGGAAGGTCGAAACCGGCAGGTGCGACGCATGACAGCCTCGGTGGGACACCCGACGATTCGTCTTTTTCGAGCACGCATGGGTTCTTTGAACTTATCCGACCTCGGCCTCCAAGCCGGAAAATGGCAACCACTAGCCAAAGAGCACATGGCGCTTCTTGGATTATGAAGCCTTTATTCGATCTCTGTTTGCTTTTTGTCACCGCTCCCTTTTGGGTGCCCGTGTTAATTCTGGTGGCTTGTCTGGTTCGACTCAAGCTGGGGAGCCCCGTGCTTTTTCGTCAGAAGCGGCCCGGCATGAATGGGCGGGTCTTCGAGGTGCTCAAGTTCCGAACAATGACGGACGCCCGCGATTCGCAAGGGCTGCTGCTGCCCGACGCTCAACGTCTGACATCTTTCGGTCGATGGCTGAGATCCTCCTCCCTGGATGAGTTGCCTGAGTTAGTGAACATCCTGAAAGGCGAGATGAGCCTCGTGGGACCGAGGCCTTTGCTGGTTCAATATCTGGACCGATACACACCCGAGCAAGCGCGGCGACATGAGGCCCTTCCTGGCCTGACGGGATGGGCTCAGATCCACGGCCGCAACGCCATCTCCTGGGAGCAGAAGTTCGCGCTGGACGTCTGGTACGTCGATCATCGGTCGGTTTGGCTGGACATACGCATCCTCTGGACGACGATTTGGCGGGTATTGCGGCGCGACGGAATCAGCGCCGCCGGGGAGGCCACAATGCCTGAGTTTCGAGGCGCCAAGAACCCGAGGTGACATCAGCGGACCTGTAGCGCGAACCCCGTTGGACCGCCATTTTAAACTGGAAAAAGCAGTGGGACCGGGGATGAACGTTTTCCGGATAGGCGCTGATTCAGAGGGACTTACCCATGCGAGGGCATTCACCCAGAAGGTTTGATCCTGTGATTTGGTTTTTATCCGCGTAGATCAGCGTTTATCCGCGGTTCCTTTGTCTCAGCTGCCATTTTAAGGTTAACCTTAAAACGAGGGTCGAACAGAGTGAAGATTTGTGCTGAGCAACTGCCGTTTCGACGTTGAAGGTTCAACCTTCATCCCTCTTTCTGCTTTATTTTTGCGCCCTTGATTTCGAGGAAGAATTCCAAGGCGCGAGCGACTCCCTTTCCGCAGGGTTGATGGCTGACGTAGCCCTGTTGGCGTAAGACAGCGGATCTAACCTCCTCGATGGCATTCGCTGGAGCCGCCAGGAAGTGCGCGTATCGGCGGCGCAGCATGGGCAGATCGTTGAGATGATCTCCGGCGGCGAAAACGGACTTGGGAGTTAACCCGAGGCGCTTCGTGATGTGCGCTAACGCGGTTCCTTTATTGAAATCCTGGTGGCTGAAACGAGCATACACATCGTTGCGGACCACTGTCAGCATGGGGACAGTCTTCGCAAAAGCCTCCAAATGAGCCACAATCTTTTCGGCGTCTTCGTTGTCCCTTGCGATGAGGCATAAAGGCGAAAACGGATCATCGTATAGAGTCGCGTCAAAATGTTCCTGAATCCAGAGGACCAGGGATTCGAGGCCTGGGCGGACGAGCTGAAAAATCAACTCGTGCTCAGCGTGGCAGCGATGATTCCATTCCTCGAGAGCGACATAACGGGTGCCTTCGCGCGTGTAGATTTCACGTTCCACGAGCACCAAGAAATCGGGTTGAACGCGCAGCCTCGAGCGGCCCAGCGCCTCCATAAGGCTGGACATGTCGCGGCCGGTGTTGATGACCCAGGAAACACCTTGAGCTTGCAGGCGCTCGATCTGAACCTCCAGTTCCACAGGGACTGGAGGACTCTCGAACTCCGCGAAGAGCGTGCCGTCAAAGTCAGTTGATACTAAGCGGATTGCGCTGGACATGAGTGCTGCTTGCAGAATCCTGGGATCTCCTCCATTGTCAACCAGAACCGTGCGGGATTCGGGACAGGACGATCACAGCGAATGCAGGATATCCAGGAACAATACGACGACGCCATGTTTGATTTTAGCCGCGGGGATTACCGGGCTGCGATTGAGAAATTCAAGGCGATCCTGGAATCGGACCCCGGGTGTTTCGATGCCCAACTCTCCCTGGGCATGGCCTATTATCGGCTGGAAGACTTCGCGACAGCAATTCTCGAAGGGAAGAAGGCGGAACAATTGCGCCCCCAGGAACAGCTAGTTCACACAAACCTCTCACTTTTCTACATGAAACTCGGCGACAAGACCACCGCTGAGCATCATGGCTTGCAGGCGCGCATCGCGTCCTGGCGCGGCAGCATGTCGGCACCCCCTGCCGCGGGACATTCCGATCCGGACCTTGCTGTGAACACGTCGCGGGCAGCGCCCATCAAGCTCCCGGAAAAATTTCCAGAGATGCCTTGGAAAAAAAAGACCTCGCTTGGAGGGGCCACGAACCCTGTTCCTGGCCACCCCGCCGAGTAGACGAACCCTCCACCCTTTCATGGTCCACGATCCTCCCC
>CANLCA010000029.1 GCA_947487925.1 Verrucomicrobiales bacterium
GCCGTGAAACCAGCGCCGGTCGCAACGATGAAACATTCGATCCGCTCGATGCCAGGTTCGTCCGGTTCGCAATTCACGATTCGAACAGGCATCCCACGCTGGGTCTCATCGAGCCTTGCGTGGATGAATTCGAGATTTTTACGGCGGAAGAGAAACCGCGCAATGTCGCCCTGGCGAGTCTAGGCGCGAAGGTGACAGCTTCCGGCAGCCGCGCGTCGGATCTCCATCGGCTGGAGCACATCAACGACGGACGGTACGGAAACAGCCGAAGCTGGATGTCCGACGAGGCCGGTCGTGGCTGGGTGCTTTTTGAACTGCCTGAAAAGGTCCGCATTGGGAAGATTGTCTGGGGCCGGGATCGCGAGGGAAAGTTTGCTGACCGATTGCCGACCGCTTACACGCTCGAGGCGGGACCTGCGCTTGAGGCCATGACACGGGTGGTGTTTATTCCCCCGCTTCGACCCGCCGTAAGCCCGCGCCAGACGACAGACCGTTTTGAGCCTGTGGTTGCCAGGCGGGTGCGGTTCAGTATTTCCTCCTGCACCTCCCTGGCGCCGTGTCTCGATGAATTGGAAGTCTTCACCGCCGGCTCCGAACCTCGCAACATCGCGCTCGTCAGTGCGGGCACGAAGGCCTCGGCATCGGGCACTCTGCCGGTTGCACCCATCCACCGGCTGGAGCACATCAACGACGGACTCTATGGCAACTCGCGCAGTTGGATTTCGCATGAAGAAGGACGCGGCTGGATCGAGCTCGAGTTCGCGCAGTCGCAGAACATCGACCGCGTTGTTTGGAGCCGGGATCGCGAGGGGAAATTCACGGACCGACTTCCCGTGGATTATCGGATTGAGATCAGGGACGACTCGGGCGCGTGGCATATCGTCGCCAGTTCGCTGGATCGCCGGAAGTATGTGCCGGATGACAAGCCGCCCGCGCAGTTGATTACCGCCGGACTCAAGCCGGACGAAGCGACGCTGGCCGGACAGCTGTTGGCGGAAAAGAAGACAGTGGAAGCGGAGATCGCCTCGCTCGCAGCGGGACAGATGGTGTTTGCCGGCAGCTTCTCCAAACCCGAGGTCACCCATTTGCTGAGCCGCGGCGATCCCGAACAACCCCGCGAAACGGTTCTACCCGCGGTGCTCAGTGCGCTGGGGTCGTTGGAGCTGCCCGCAGAGGCGCCGGAGCAGGCCCGACGTGTCGCGCTGGCGTCGTGGATTGCCAGCGCGGACAATCCACTCACAGCGCGCGTGATGGTGAATCGGATCTGGCAGGGGCACTTCGGCATTGGACTTGTGGACACAGCGAGCGACTTTGGACGAAACGGCTCGCTTCCATCGCACCCCGAGCTGCTGGACTGGCTGGCGAGGGAATTCATCCATGCCGGTTGGTCAATCAAACGTTTGCATCGCACGATCTTGTTGTCCTCAACTTTTCGGCAATCCAACCGTATCGATCGTCGGGCGCTGGCGTTGGATGCCGACAACCGGTTGCTCTGGCGATTTCCTGCGCGACGGCTTGAAGCCGAAACGATCCGCGATTCCATGCTTGCCGTGAGCGGACGATTGAGCCTGAAGATGGGTGGGCCTGGCTTTGACATGTTCAAGTCCCGCGGGGGCCTGAACGGCTTTCCTCCTGTCGAGTCATTCAGTGGTGAGGGTCTCCGGCGCATGATCTATTCCCACAAGGTGCGGATGGAGCGAGAATCCGTTTTTGGCGCGTTCGATTGTCCGGACGCCGGCCAGAGCACACCTCTCCGCCGACAATCCACCACCCCGATCCAGGCCTTGAACCTGTTGAACAGCCGTTTCACGATCGACCAGGCGGCGGCTTTCGCAGCGCGCGTCGAGTCAGAAACGGGCCCAGACGCCCCCGTGGCAGGGAGGATCCGGCGGGCTTATCGGTTAGGATTCGGACGAGATCCCGAACCCGACGAAATCCGGGAGGCTGCCGACGTGGTGGTCGAGCACGGGCTGCAGACACTGTGTCGGGCGCTCTTCAACAGCAACGAATTCCTTTTTGTTCCATGAACCAATTCCCGTCATGGTCAGGCTCGATCCCGCGCCCCGAGAATCTGTCTTTCACGGGCAGGCATTTGCTGGATCGACGCCAGTTCTTCTCGCGTGCGGCAACCGGGCTGGGAGCCATCGCGCTGACCAGCTTGCTCCGTCGCGACCAACTTCTGGGAGGGAAGACGGTTGTCATGGATGCTGGGAGACCCTACGCGCCGCGTCTGCCGCACTTGCCTGCCAAGGCGAACAATGTGCTCGTGATTTTTTGCGCGGGCGCGGTCAGTCAACTTGAGACGTGGGACTACAAACCCGCGCTCATCCGGCACGATGGACAACCGTTGGCGGGAGGGCCGCCGGTCACTTTTCAGGGGCCGGCAGGGGAGCTTGCCAGACCTCAATATGAATTCCGCCCGCGCGGACAGTGCGGCAAAATGATTTCGGATCTGGTGCCCCACCTCGGGCAACTCGTCGACGAGGTGTCCTTCATCCACTCACTGACCAGCAAGACGAACACCCACGGTCCGGCTGAAAACTTTCTATCCACCGGCTTCGTCCCTGACGGTTTCCCGAGCATTGGCTCGTGGGTCAGCTATGCGTTGGGCAGTGAAAATCAGGACTTGCCCGCCTTTGTGTCCATCCCTGATCCGCGAGGGGTGCCGCAGGCCAGCGTGAACAACTGGGGGCCGGGCTTCCTGCCCGCGGAGTTCCAGGGAACCCCCTTCAGCGCCAAGGAACCGGTGCGAAATCTCGCGCCGCCGCCGGGGATCCCGCCGGCAAGCGATCGCGCCGCTCGCGCGCTCCTGCGGCGGATGAATCAACACCACTTTGAACGTCATCCGGAAGATGGCAGCCTAGCCGCCCGCATCGCCAGCTACGAGCTCGCCGCGCGGATGCAAATAAGCGTTCCGGAAATCAGCGACCTCTCGACCGAGCCCGCTCACATTCTTAAAAGCTACGGCGCCGACGACACCGCGAATCCAACCAAAGCCGCCTTCGCCCGCAATTGCATTCTGGCGCGGCGGCTGGTGGAGCGTGGGGTGAGGTTCGTGCAACTCTTTAATGGCGCCTACGCCAGTGGCGGGGAACTCAATTGGGATGGGCACAACAAGCTCAAGGAGCAATACGATGTTCACGCTTCCATCCTAGACCAGCCTGCCGCGGCGCTCGTTCGGGATCTTCAGCAACGCGGCTTGCTCGAGAACACCCTGGTCGTCTGGTGCACTGAATTTGGTCGGATGCCCATGTTCCAGAAGGGATCCAAGGGCCGGGACCACAACCCGGACGGCTTCACTTGCTGGTTGACCGGAGCGGGGGTGAAGCGCGGGTTCAGCCACGGAGTCACGGACGAACTCGGCCGCCGAGCTGTGGAGGACGTCCTTTCGATCCACGATCTCAATGCCACGATCCTGCACTTGCTCGGCCTCGACCACGAAGCGTTGACGTTTGAGCACAACGGCATATCCCGAAGGCTCACCGACGTTCACGGGCACGTGATCCGGGAGGTGCTGGCCTAATCCGAAAGTGCTTTCAAGAGGACCCTAATTCCCCGGTTCTTTCGAACTGCGGAGTCCTTGTGGCTCGACACAACGTCCAACGGACCCTGTCACGGTAAATTGGCGAGCACCCGGTAGAAGGCCTTGCCTGCCTGGGGAACAGGGTCGCTGAGGGTAGCTTGTCCAGTTCGGTCAGCCACCCATTCCACGACGGGCAGCCATCGCTTCAGATCTTCGGACCGTTCGAGGATGTAGCGCCAGGGTTGACGGGCCCAGAAGTGAACGCCAGGCTGGCCGTTCGCCGTCACGCTGGGTTCCAATTGCAGCGGGGCCGGGAGTTCCAGAACCACGTTGTCCACCCAGCCATGGGCTAGGACCGAGCCGTCGAATTCGCCTGACTGCCCCGCATCGCTGTAGCTCGCGATGGCCCACGAATCCAATCGAAAATCGAAGGAGGCTTGCTCGGGCAGCACGACGTCCGGGATGGCTTTCGCCGGTGTTCCATCCAGAAACATTTTTGTGCGCAGCGTCCGGTTGGTCGAGGTGTAACGCATTGTGACCCGATGCTGGACTTGGGGCGCCAAGTCAAAAGGGAATGCGAAACTGAACTGGGCCAAGTTGTTGCTCGAAAACACTCCCGGCGACACCGTGGTGCCAAATCCCGTGTCCGGAAAGTAATTCCATTCGACGACGCTCCTCGCTCCAGTGATGGACTCCAATCCCGCGCCTCTGGAAAAGGAGGCGCGGCGCGCTTCCGCGGCATTCATGAAGCCGATTGCGATTTGAAATGCAGAAGGTTTCGAAGGGTTCGAGCCTCCTTGGATGTCTTGAAGAACAAGATCAAACGAGAGGGCAAAATCATCCGAGGCGCTGAGCGTGGTGCCCAACGGGTGGTGGAAATAGGAATTGGTACGGGAAGAATCCCAGGTGACCCTTAATGCCTGACGCGTTTCATCCCAGGCAAACAAGGAATTGTCGCCATGAATGGCCCATTCCGATTCCAGAGGGTTGCTGGAAAAGATTTCAGTAAACCCTTGGGGGCGGGGCTGGTTGGAAGTGGACGGGACATCCCCGATTTGGGCCGCCAATGGCGAGTGGGCTGTGCCCGCGATCAGGAGGCCGGCAAAGGCCGACACGAGTTTGAATGATTGAGACATGGGACTGGTTCGCGTTAGGTTGGGTTCGTTTTTCCGCTAACGAACTCCAATGACTGAGTGACTTAGTGCGCGAGACCAGTCGTGGGATGATCAAGGCGGGACGCCTCCAACCACTCGCTGAAAATCGAGAATGAATGCACTCGACTCCTCGTCCGCACACGCGGCGAGGCTGGCCTCATCCTTCTCATAGGCGGAGAAGTTGGTTTGGAGATGGAGGTGGTGGCCTCCCTGCCAAACCCTGATGAGCATCAGCCAATGGATATCCTGACTCCGGGTCTCGTCCTGGCTCCCGCCTTCCCAGACCGTCTGAACGGTCCAGTGGCTATTGGGAGTTTGTCACCCGATACAGTGGCGCAACCGTCCCCGATTCTCACGGGGTTCCCTAACATTGGCTGAATATTGAACCGACAGACCGCTGTCGGCGCTATCAAAGAGCGTGCAAACGGTAGCAGCGGGCGAGCCTCTCCGCCATCAGAATTAGAGGGTTCGACGGTTTCGTTTGACCCGACGCGTCACTTAAGTATCGTTGAGACATTGAGTTGGGGGCGTTTTCCCAGATTGAATGTTTTTGAAAGACCCATGCTGACGATTCGTGAATTAAAAAAATCTTACGGCGGAAGAATTCTTTTTGAGAAGGCCGCGATGCAGATCAACTACGGGGAGCGGGTGGCTTTGGTGGGGCCGAACGGCGCTGGCAAGACGACGATTTTCTCGATCATCATGAAGACCGAGGAACCGGACGAAGGCGAAGTGCATCGCGACCCATGGACGACAGTGGGTTTTCTGCCCCAGGAATCGGAGGTGGTTGGAGCCGAAACTGCGCTGGAGATCGCCACCGGCAGGGCTGGAATGATCGAGCAATTGGAACTAACCCTCCACGCGCTGGAGAAATTGGGCACGGTGGATGTCATCGAGTATTACGAAGCGCAGGCCAAGCACGATGCGCTGGTGGATCCCAGCTTCGAGGCTCGCGCGAAAAAGGTGCTCAGCGGGCTCGGTTTTCGGGAGTCCGACTTTGGGCGGCCGGCTCGTGAATTGAGCGGCGGCTGGGTCATGAGAGCTCATCTGGCGCGTCTGCTTGTCATGGAACCAGACCTGCTCATGCTGGACGAGCCCACAAACCATCTGGACTTGGTTTCGCTGCTCTGGCTTCAGGCCTACCTCAAGAATTACCAGGGGGCGATCCTCATGATTTCGCACGACCGCCAGTTCATGGATGAACTCACCCAGAAGGTTTTTGAGATCTCCCAATCGAAACTGATTTCCTATGCGGGGAATTATTCGGATTTTTTGAAGCAACGGGAGGACAATTACGAGAACCAACTGGCCGCGCACAAGAATCAGCAGAAGGAAATTCAGGCGCTCCAGGAGTTCGCCGATCGCTTTCGGTCGGTCAGCTCCAAGGCGGCGCAGGCCATGAGCAAACTGAAACAAATCGAGCGCATGGAGTTGATCGAGAAACCTCAACCACCGCGCAAACCGTTCCGGTTCCAGTTTCCGCAGCCGGTTCGAGGCGGGCAACGGTCGATGCAGCTGGAAGGGATCCACATGGCCTACGGCGATCACAAGGTGTATCAGGGCTTGGACCTCATGGTGGAGCGGGGCGATCGCACCGTTCTCGTGGGGCCTAACGGCGCGGGCAAGTCCACCCTTCTAAAAATACTCGCCGGGGTTGTGGAGTTCCAAAAGGGGGAGCGCAAACTCGGGCACAACGCCCGGATCGGTTACTACAGCCAGCACCGATCCGCCACGCTGGGTGCGGAAAATACGGTGCTGGACGAAGTGTTGTTGAGCGCTCCCAGCCTTCGCGAGGACGAGGCTCGAGGGATCTTGGGATCCTTTATGTTCCGCAAGGAGGAGATTTACAAGAAAACGGAAGTTTTGAGTGGGGGTGAAAAAAGCAGGCTAAACTTGGTCAAGTTTCTGGTGGATCCACCCAACATCCTGCTCATGGACGAGCCCACAACTCATCTGGATATTTTGACGGTGGAATCCTTGATCATCGCCTTGGAACGGTTTGAGGAGACGCTGGTGTTCATTTCCCACGACGTCCACTTCATCCGGAAGCTGGCGAGGAAGGTGATCCACATCAACGCAGGCCAGGTTTGCCCATACTCAGGCGGCTACGATTATTACCTGGAAAAAACGGGCGGATTCGGGGATGCCAGGGCGGCATTGACGGCGGCGTAGGGCGTGGTGAATCCTCCCGAGCCGCGGGCGATCATTTGCCGCACAAGTAGCCCCCATCGATGACGAAGGTGCTGCCCGTGACGAAGGCGCTTTCATCGCTGGCCAGATAGACTGCGGCTCCGGCGATTTCCCAGGGTTGAGCCATCCGTTTTTGCGCGTGGCTGGAGACCATCTGAGCCCGATACTTTTCCGGGTCAGGGTATTCCTTAAGTCGTTGTTGCACAAATGGCGTTTCGACGCGCCCAGGGCAGATGCAGTTGACGCGGACGCCGGTGGGGCCGAAATCAAGCGCGATGGAGCGGGTAAGGCCGACGACGGCGTGCTTGGTGACGGTGTAGGCGAATCGGTCTTCCATGGCGGTCAAGCCCAGAGCGGAAGCCATGTTGATGATGGAGCCTTGCTTCCGCTCGACCATCGATGCGAGCACGGCGCGGCAAAGGAGATACATCCCCTGAACGTTGACCGACCACAGGCGTTGAAGGTCTTCCGGAGAAGTGGTCAGAAGGGTTCCGACGTGGCCCACGCCGGCGTTGTTGACCAGCACGTCGCACGCGCCTTGCTCGGAGAGGACCCGGGCGACAAGCGCCTCGCAACCGGCCTGTTCCGTGATGTCGGTCCTCACCCCGAAAGCCTGGCCTCCCGCCTGCTCGATCCTGGTTGCCGTCTCGCGGACCCCGGGTTCGTTTTGGTCGGCGGCGTACACGCAGGCCCCGGCTAAACCATAGGCCTCAGCGATGGCGGCGCCGATCCCGGAAGCCGCGCCGGTCACAATGGCGATCTTGTCTTTCAGGGAGAAGGCGATTCTTTGGAGCATAAGCTGTGATTTCGAGCGTGTCAGTCAGGCACGGGTTACGACCCCACTTTTAAGTGGTTCTCCTGGGGATGCAACCACGACGGAAAGCTTCCGGTGAAGAATCTGGGTCTCCAGAACGCAGGGCCAGGGGGGATGGTTGGCAAACCCGCGGTATCGGTCGTGTGTCGGTCTTGTGGTGCAATCCAATCTCCAGGTAGTTTGAAGCCCTTCAGATCGGGCTTGGGGAATGAGGATATGTATCCCAAGGCCCATCTAGTCAAATAATGCGAAGGCTTCAGCAAGAAAGGTTAAGCCAAGCGGGAGAATAGCCTTACGGTAGCTTCTGCATGGGAAGGCATCACCACACAAGAACCGAATTATGAGAAAACTGGAAACAACAACGATCGTGGCCGTCGCTCTGCTGGCGTGGGCGGCCGATGGCTCCGCCGCCGACGTGGCCGAAAACTGGAGCAAGCATTGCCTGTCTTGCCATGGCAAAGATGGGAAAGGCCAAACCAAAGCTGGCAAGATGGCCGAGGCAAAAGACCTGACCGACCCGGCCTACCAGGCGACCTTCACGGACGAGAAAATGCACAACCAAATCAGAGATGGGCTGAAGGACAAGAACGGCAAAGAGCGGATGAAACCCTTTAGCGGCAAATTGACGGATGAGGAGATCAAGGCGCTCGTGGCGCATGTTCGTACGTTTAAGAAATAGATCAAAGTTCCGAGATGAAGGGCAGTTCCAAAGAGTCCCTCGTGCTGACCGGTTTGACGCTTGCGTTCCTGGGGCTTACCGCCGCGTTTGTGTTCGACTTGTGGGGCAGGATCCCGGCAAGAGAGAGCCTGCCGTTGGTGGATGCAAGTTTCACGAACACAGCCACAGTGCGCCTGTCGGCGGGTGAATTGATTCGTTCGGACGGCGATGCATCGGGCCTCGATTGCTACGCGTGCCACGAGAGAGGCAAGCCGCTCAAACTGCAGTTTGATGCCGAGAATAACGTGATTCTGTCGAAGGAACACAGCGATATTGTCGTGGGACACGGTCGACATAAGAGAAACAACAACTGTTTCAATTGCCACGACGAAACGAACCTAGAAGTCCTGCAGACACGCGACGGGCATCAGGTGAAACTTGTGGATAGCTCGGTGTTGTGCGGCAGTTGCCATGGCCCGACGTATCGGGATTGGGAGGCTGGAGTCCATGGCCGCACGAGCGGTTACTGGATGCGCGACCTCGGAGAGATTGACCGCAAAGTGTGCACTTCTTGTCATGATCCGCATTCCCCGGCATTTCCGGGGCGCCCCCCAGCGCCGGGTCCCCGTTCGCTGCATCCCATCGCCAAAGCTTCGATAGAAAGGGCTCATTAAATGTCAGACATCCACAAACCCTGCGCATGTTCTCCAGACAAGGGAGTCAGTCGGCGGAGCTTTCTGCGCACTTCCACGGTCTTGGCTTCTGGTGTCGCTGCCTTGGCTGCCAGTCTGGCGCCGCTGCGCGAGTTGACCGATTACACGTCCATCGAGCAATTCATGCAGAAGTATTACAAGGAGATGACGCCCCAGGAGATGGAGAAGGTCCTCGAGCGCATCACGCGGGAAGTGGAGCAGCATTACAAAATCCGTCCTCATGTGAAAGACTACAAGCCGATGGACGGTGTGGAGTTTGTTTATTGTTTGAACCTGACCCGTTGCATCGGCTGCCGCAAATGTGTGCATGCTTGCGTTGCTGAGAACAACCAATCTCAGAACCCGGAGATCCAGTACATTCGCGTCTTGAAGTTGCCGCATGGCTCTCTCGACATGGAGAAAGGGGATCACAACTACGCCCCCTCATCCGTGCCTGAAAAGGGGTTCTTCTACATGCCGGTCCAATGTCAGCAGTGCAAGAATCCGCCTTGCGTCAAGGTCTGCCCGGTCAAAGCCACGTGGCAGGAGTCAGACGGCATCACGGTCGTTGACTACGACTGGTGCATCGGCTGTCGCTATTGCGAAGCGGCGTGCCCCTATTTTGCGCGGCGGTTTAATTTTACCAAGCCTTCGATTCCGAAGGAGCGGCTCAATCCCAATATGTCCTATTTGGGCAATCGTCCCCGGAAACAGGGCGTGATGGAGAAGTGCCATTTCTGCATCCAGCGGACCCGGGCTGGCAAATATCCCGCTTGCCTGGAGGTCTGCCCCACCGGCGCGCGCAAGTTTGGAAACATCCTCGATCCCGAGAGCGAAGTGTCCTACATCCTGCGGACCAAGCGAGTGTTCATACAACTCAAGGAAGAACTCGGGACTTCGCCGCGCTTCTTTTACTACTTCGACGTATGATGCGCGCCTGCAAAAACTATTTGACGTTCCTTTGGCGCTGCACGCGGATCGCGTTCGTGGGCGACTGGCGTTATTATGCCTGGTTGGGGTTGCTGTCGCTGTTTTGCCTGGTCGGTCTCAACGCCTACGCCAAACAAATTGTTCACGGCTTGGTGGTCACTGGCATGAGCGATCAAGTCTCTTGGGGAGTGTACATCGCCAACTTCACATTCCTGGTCGGTGTGGCGGCGGCGGCCGTGATGCTCGTCATTCCAGTCTACATTTACGGTAATGAGGAGCTCCACGACTTGGTCATCTTCGGGGAACTGCTCGCCGTGGCGGCGATTATCATGTGCCTGGCTTTTGTCATGGTGGACCTGGGCAGGCCAGACCGTTTTTGGCATCTGATTCCTGGCATCGGCCAATTCAACTTTCCCGGTTCGATGCTCAGTTGGGATGTGATCGTCCTGAACGGCTATCTGCTGATGAACGTCCACATTTGTGGCTACTTGCTTTACTGCCGTTATGACGGCCGACGACCGGCGAAGTGGTTTTATATTCCATTCGTTTTTCTGGCCATTGTTTGGGCAGTCTCGATTCACACAGTCACCGCATTTCTTTACGTCGGCCTCGGTGGCAGGCCTTTTTGGAATTCAGCGATCGTAGGACCGCGCTTTCTCGCCTCCGCTTTCACCGCCGGGCCGGCATTGATCATTCTGGCGATGCAGGTGGTTCGCTGGATTACGGCCGACTCTCCCGGGGGAGGGGTTGCGCCGCCTCCCTCAGGGACGCCTGCACCAGAGGCGGGTGCGAGACGTCCCGCAACCCTAGAAGACCTGGAATTGCTCGCCTCGCATTTGCCCCAGTTTGCCTCGGTTCCAGCCGAGATCCGCCAGAGCATTTTGATGGACGCGGTCGTTTTGGACGTGGCGCCTGGCGACGCTTTGCTGCGTCAGGGTGAAGCTGGCAATGAAGTCTTCTTTGTCTTGGAAGGCCGCGTCGTGGTCAAGCGGGAAGAGAAAGGGCGGTTTCGCATCACGCGAAGCGTCGGCCCCGGCGAACAGTTCGGGGAAACCTCCGCACTCACGAAAACGCCGCGCGCCGCCACGGCCATCGCGGAGGAACCTGCCTGCCTCCTGCGACTGCCAGCAGATTCCTTAAGCAAACTCATGCAGATTCCTCAGATGAACAAGATCATCACGTGGAGGATGACGGAACGACTCATGATCACGGATCGTGCTCTGATGATTCTGCGCAGCATCGTGCAGGTGTCGATGCTCATCAACGTGTTCCTCTTGGTGAATGAAATCTTCAAGGAATTCTACTCCCCCACCGCACACGTGGCGTCCTCCCAGTACCTCTATTTCGGCTTGCACGGCTACCACGCGTTGGTCCCCTGGATTTGGGTTGCCATCGCCTTCAATCTCGTCGCCATGTTTCTGCTCGTGCTCCCCTTGAGTCGAAGCTTGAAATATTTGAATGTTGCCTGCGTTCTGGCCATCGTTGGCATCTGGATTGAGAAGGGCATGGGACTGGTCGTGCCTGGGTTCATTCCGACGCCGCTCGGAGAGATTGTGGAGTATTCTCCTTCACTCAATGAGACCCTGGTGTGCTTGGGAATTTGGGCCTTTGGGATACTCTGCTACACGGTGCTTCTGAGAATGGCGATTCCCATTCTCCAAGGCACTCTCTCCAAGGCGACCGAAGGTCACGGCGATTTCTACCACCGCTCAACCGAGACGCCTACACTGGGTATTCCCGATGTCAAAACTGCTCACAGCCGATGATTTTAAGCAATCGCTGAACGGTCACGTCGGTGCCAA